>QHXL01000404.1:3763-5775 GCA_003222935.1 Acidobacteriota bacterium | reverse complement strand
AGACCTCCTCGAACCGAGTGAAGCAGTTCGTTCTTTATTGATCTCGACCAAGTTTGGAAACCGGCTTTCATTAACTGAGGCCGACCTGCAAAACTTGGGCGAACCTGGCAATCAGATTAAGGAACTAATGAGGCGAGAGCTCTTGATTCCGGAAGACTATGATCCGTTGAGTCGCTTAATTGACCAGTATGTGGCTCGTCCGGTTCAGAATCCGTCCCTGGTATATCGCTCTAAAGCTGGGGAATGGATCCTGGTCAGGACTTCAATGGAGCACATGGTCTACTCGAGGAAACGCAATGAGCTGCCTTTGATCATGGAAGAAGTGTTGCCATCACTGGTCGCAGATATTGTTTTGCTGGCTGATGGGACCAGAACCCTTAGGGAAATCTTTTCAACTACACGTGGATCGGCTGCTAATTTGCTGGAGGATTCTGAATTCCGAAGCGCCATCGACTTCCTCACGAGTCAAAAGCGCCAACTCATCAAGTTTACTTCTCAGCTCGATGATCTGAATGATCCATTTGCGCCTGTCAATACCGTGCCACGGAACCTTTATCACTCTGATAGATGGAACCGGGCGCTTCCTGACGATCAGACCGGAGCCATAATTGATTTTCATTTACACGGAATTGAAGAAGCCGATTGGGAATTTGATCTGATAGAACCCACCGTCAATCACTGTTTTCGTTTTCCACACGAAGCGCTCGGCGGGCTCAATTACGGATCGCAGTTTTGCCGTTCGACGTTGCGGCCTGAAGTTGTTCCTTTATTGGAGCAAGCGCGACAACTCGACGTGTTGGAAGTTGGAGGTGGCACGGGAAGCTTTGCACGAGCTTTCATGGACCAGGCAACGCGCATTGCTGAGACCGGAGTCGATAGGACCGACATCAATTATCACATCCTCGATCTGTCGCCGGCTCTGATGGAGAATCAAAAAAAGATCTTGTCCCAGTATCTTCCAGAGAGTAGGCACTTCCAGCAGGACGCGACAGAGTTTGATCTCCCGGATCACACGTTTGACTTGATCATCGCCAATGAGGTTATCGCTGATTTTCCAATCGCATCTGTTGAACGCAGTGCTGAGAATGGAAGCGCTGATCCAAAGGGCCAGGGCTGGCAGGGAGATGGTGTCCACTATCTGGACAAGTATGATCTTTTTGTTAAAGATGCCCCGGCGTCGTTCCTGCTGAACGCCGGTGCATTTCGTTTCCTCGAGCGTGCGTGGAAACATCTCGTGCCGGGTGGAACCCTCATAGTTTCAGAGTATGGCTCGGAGCGCGGCTATCCAGTGCGGTCAGTTCACTTAAACCACGATGAGTTCTCAATCCACTTCGGGCATCTGGCTGCTTGCGCGACCAGGATAGGGTTTCAGTGCCGAATGCTGACGCTGAAAGAGTTCCTGAAATTTGACGATGAGCTTTTGGTGCTTAATGGTCGTGAGGAACATATACTGTGCTTGAATCACGTCTTTAAGAATTATGGACTGGGTCTTCCTTTTGCAATTATTTCCAAGTCAGAATTTGACGAGAAATACCGGGGAATAGCAGAACAGATAGGGTTGAGCGGATATTCTTTTTCGCCGCTGAGCAAGAAATACCACTTCGGTCCGAACATAGAAGACTTTCTGGTTTTGATAATGAACAAACCTCAGTAACCTGGAAGCAGGCCATCCTCACGATCAATTTAAAACACGAAGACTTGAGAGGAGATTGAATGGAGCCAGTTCTAACCCACGAGATATTTGCGAAGCACGCCAATTCAAAATTTCAAGCCCTGCTTGACGAACAAACAAGTGTCGAATTGGAGCTAACTGACGTTTCCGACCTCAAACTGTATCCACACCAGGAGGAGTTTGCGATCGTCTTTCGTGGACCGCTCGACAAATATTTAGGCCAGGGCTTATGTTCATTTTCACATGACCAGATGGGCCGGTTTGAAATATTCCTGGTGCCGATTAAGCAGGACGCCCAGGGCCTTTACTACGAAGCAGTTTTTAATCGCATTCGCGAGTA
>QHXL01000404.1:0-3716 GCA_003222935.1 Acidobacteriota bacterium | reverse complement strand
GATTACGATTTTCTCGTCGAGATTTATGCGAGCACTCGGGCCGACGAAATGGCCATGGTGCCGTGGACTGATGAGCAGCGCGAGGCGTTCGTTCGATCACAGTTCAATGCACAACAAGACCACTACGGGCGCAAATACCCAACGGCTAGCCACGACGTCATTCTCTCAAACGGGAGGCAAGTGGGACATCTCTATGTTGCGCGTTTGGAAAAGGAAATTCGGATTGTTGATCTCACCTTGCTTCCGACCGAGCGAAATTACGGGATGGGAAGTTATTTGCTCAAGCAATTGCTTGAGGAAGCACAGCGAGAAAATAAGGTTACCCGAATCTATGTGGAGGAATTCAATCCTTCGCTGAGTCTCTTCAAACGGTTAGGCTTTAATGCGACTGAGCAGGAAGGGTTCCACGTGCTCATGGAACACACTCCTGCTACGACAACTGATTCAGTTGGATGAGTGGACCTGAACCTGCTCTGCAAGTGTGGTTGGTTGTTCGCTCTTGAAAGCAGAATTACGGGTAGAGACGATTGATTACTGCCTCGTAGCTTGGGCCAGTCTCTTTTTTGAGTTTAATGGGAACGAGCAAGAACGAGAATTTTCCTAACTGTTCATGTTCAATCTGATAAGTATTTTGCTTGAGGATGTTTTGTCTGGGCCCCTGAAATACCAGGGAAAAGCCTTCCTTACCAACACCAGCGTGTTTTCGTGAAGCAAGACTAGTCACGTCGATCAGCTTCACTTTCAGCTTTGACCCTTTGTTATTAATCAGAAACGTAGTATCGAGTTGTGACTTAAATGCAGCCAAACTCAATTCGGACTCGCGTGAAGATGCGGTGAGTCCTGCTGCCGAGACTTTCTCGGTGAGACTCAACGGAACCCCCGCAGCAAGAGCCACCAAGGTACCCCGCTTCAAGAACTCTCGTCGTGAACTACTCATTTTATCCTCCTAAGAAAATTTGGTTAG
This sequence comes from Acidobacteriota bacterium, assembly GCA_003222935.1. GTDB lineage: Bacteria > Acidobacteriota > Blastocatellia > Pyrinomonadales > Pyrinomonadaceae > PSRF01. Next base: position 2,752 of record QHXL01000404.1, on the reverse strand, counting down.
AGTGCACTATAGAAATGGTGGTGCAGTCTATTTGTTCTCCGGCAAAGTTTCAACAAAAAAACGACAAGGGGTGTCATTAAACGTTGACACAAAAGTCACTCTTGTAATTACAAAGGTTTCACGCTATAGTGCGCCCTCGTCACTTGGCTCCGATACGCAGCCGGAAAAAATCTTTCCGATGTTAGTCGAAAATTCTGAATGGACTAGGCCCAGCTGAACCAACACCTCGCAGGGTTAAGACACCTAATTTAACGGATTATCATTTCCCGAAGGAGAAAGTATGGCCCAACCATACGTAGGCGAAATCAGAATGTTTGCCGGTAACTTCCCGCCAGCGGGCTGGATGTTTTGTGACGGCAATCCACTCCCAATTTCAGAGAACGAGACTTTGTTCCAACTGATTGGCACAACTTATGGCGGAGATGGAGAAAGCACTTTTAATTTGCCCAATCTTCAAAGTCGGATACCTGTGCACATGGGGAGCTTCGGCGGCCAAACATTTCAGTTGGCCGAAAGTGGGGGATCGGAGAGCGTGACGCTTACGACGCAACAGATTCCTGTACATACACACCCATTGCTTTGTGCTGCCAGCGGTGGAATACCCAATAGCAATCCCAAAGACGGGTTTTGGGCCGCGACAGACCAAATGCAGTACAGCACTGCGCCAGGGGCCGCCGTCATGGGTAACAACCCTCCACTTAGGAGCGATATTGCTGGCGGCTCTCAGCCACATGAAAACTTCCAGCCTTATCTCTGCATCAACTTCATCATCTCGCTCTTCGGGCTCTTCCCTTCGCAAACCTGATTCGGGTTGTTTGGAATCTTAGGAGCATTTTGTGCACTTAGGCCGAACTCAAGCAACCATTAAGGAGTCGCAAACATGGCTGATCCGTTCTTGTCAGAAATCAGAATTTTTAGCTTTAACTTTCCGCCTAAGGGCTGGGCTCTATGCAACGGACAATTGTTGCCCATCAATCAGAACCAACCACTTTTTGCCTTGTTAGGTACGACGTTTGGGGGCAATGGGCAGACCAACTTCGCGCTACCGAATTTGCAGTGCAAGGCGCCTATTCACGCGGGCAACGGTTTTACTCTGGGTCAGACAGGCGGTGAGTTTGCCCACACAGTGACCAGTAGTGAGATGCCGCAACATCCGCATCTCTTCACCTCCAATAGTTGCGTTGATAGTTCGACAGCAAATGCCAACGTTGGAGATCCTACTGGCGCCTACTGGGCCAACGACGGTAAAACCGCCTACAGCACGGTTGACCCGAACAATGCGATCGTTACCGGCGCGATGCACCCGTCGACGGTCAGTAATGTTGGTGGCAGCCAGGCTCACGAGAACATGCAACCGTATTTGACCCTCAATTTCTGTATTGCGCTAATAGGTCTGTTCCCATCACCAAATTAGACAGGGAGATAAATTATGGGTGATCCTTTTGTAGCTGAAATCAGAATTTTTCCATTTAACTTTGCGCCCAGAGGTTGGGCGTTCTGCGATGGCCAGCTCCTGCCGTTAAGCCAGAACACTGCTCTCTTCTCGCTGTTGGGAACGTATTATGGCGGTGATGGGAAATCGAATTTCGCTCTTCCAGATCTGCAGGGGAGCGCTCCTATGCATCCGGGCCAGGGACAGGGGCTGTCTCAACACGTTCTTGGCGAGACTGGTGGCTCAGAATTTGTCACGTTGCTAAATTCGGAAATGCCCGCGCACCAGCATAACGTTGGCATGGCCACTACCGCGACTGGCAATTCGCTTACGCCTGTCGGATCGACTTGGGCCACAACCCCGAGCGGTCGAGGGTTGCTCTTCGTCTATCATTCGGGTCCGCCAACTGCCAAGATGCTTGCCGACTCGATTCTGCCAGCAGGTGGAAGTCTGCCGCACAACAACATGCAGCCTTACCTGACCCTGAATTTCTGCATCGCGTTGCAGGGAGTCTACCCGCCGCGGCCTTAGTCAACGATCAAGTTAGGGCGGTTTGGTCTCGTGCACAACTCATCGGAATCCGAACCGCCGAGCTGAATAAAAAGTTTACTTTCTCCCTTACATAAGGAGCCCGCAAATGGCTTACCCCCGATATCGGACAAGCACAGCAACTGAATGGCAGCGTCAAACGATTATGCGATCGGTCTTGGGGCTGATCGTCCTGGGTGGATTGGCAATTGCTTCGCTGGCTTTGCCACACGTAATGGAAGCTGCTCCGGATCGGGCGCGCAGTACGCGCGGCGATCGGCTTGAACGCGGCGGCTATCGCTTGCGCGAGCGTGCTCCTGCTGCGACCTCGAACACGATTAACGCGACCCCTGTGTCGCCAATGTTCGTTTCGATCACGGTCGACCGAACCGATGATACCGCTGCGCCTCTCGCATCCCTCTGCACCGTTGCACCGAACGATTGCAGCTTGCGAGGCGCCGTCAGCGTTGCGAATTTACTGCCGGCAACGACAATCATCGTGCCTGCGGGCACCTATACGTTGAACATCAACGGTACGGGAGAGGGGTTTTCCGGAAATAATAGCGTTGGCGACCTCGACATTACGGGGAACAACACTGTCATTAGCGGAGCCGGCGCCGGGACAACCGTCATTCAGCAAACACAGCCTAACGATCGGGTTATCGAAGTAAATCCAAACCTTGATGCCAGCTTCAATACTACGATTAGCAATGTCACTATCAGCGGCGGACGCGAGACGACGGGCGTGGGCGGTGGCGGCATTATATCGGGTGCAATTAACAATTCTTTGAC
>QHXL01000403.1:3771-4167 GCA_003222935.1 Acidobacteriota bacterium | reverse complement strand
CACCAACACCACCGCGGCCTCCAACACCCTGGCCACGTTGGCCGAGGTCTCTCTGGGCATTCCCTTTCCGGTTCCCCAGGGAATCACCTCTCGCATTTCCACCGAACTTGTTTGCGGTCCCACGATCACCGTAAGGTGCGCCGCCGCGATGCGAAGGATTGTGTTGCCACTTGCCGCCGCCGTTAACGTTGGTTCGATTTCCACCCTGAATGTTCGTGTTGCGATTGAAATTGTTATTCATGTTGACGTTGATGTCGTTGCCACCCCAGCCACAACCCCAACCCCAACCACCGCCCCATGCCGCGCCCATCGCTAACCCCACACCAAAGGAGATCGCGCTCGCCGCGATTACGCCACCAGTCGGATAGGGCGGGTAATAAACTGACGGATACGGAT
>QHXL01000403.1:0-3738 GCA_003222935.1 Acidobacteriota bacterium | reverse complement strand
TCGCTTGTTCGATCACAATGACTTGCTTGCTCTCAACCGTCTGGGTCTCGACATTCATCTGTTGATTGTCCTTCAGCGCGCCAGTACCTTGAGCTTTAGCTCTCATGCGCTGAACCGCATCCATGACGTCAGCCTGCTGTGCCAGGAAGACGTTACCCAGATCGGTGGTCCATTGAATGTCTTCTGCGAGAAACTTGACGACATCCGGCAGCGGCGCCATTGCCTGGATGCTCGGATCCCACGGCTGTTTCTTAACTTCGCTCGCCAGCTTATTCTGGTCTTTTGCGAGCCCCGGATTCTTTTCCAGGAACTGCTGGAGTTGAACAATCTCCAGCGGATAAGTTGACGCAACCAGCGTTTGGCTAAGCAGGTTGTCGGGATACAAAGCGATCGGCGCAACTAGAGAATCGAGTTGGTCTGCCGGAATTGTGACGGCATCCTGGACGATCCTTGCAGGCGAGGTTCGCGTGTAAGAGACTGCGTTTGCCGGCAGCACCAACGCTGCAGTAGTGAGTGCGACGACACCACAAATTGACATTCTGTATGCCGCTCGCAAGATATTAGTTTTCATTTGCCAGCCTCCTTTTTGACTTGGCCTGTGCGTTTTGGTCAGCAGCGCTTTCATTCCGGTTACTTCGCATTTGCTGCTTCCCAACTTCGCACTTTTTGTCTCGCCTCATTGAAGAGTCGTTCGTAGTTCCCTTTGCGCACCTTCTCACTGGCTTCCTTCGTCAAGAGAGCCCAAAAAGGTTCGTACTGTTGATATACCTTGAGATATTTTTCCTGATTGGCAGGCGCCACTTCGTCCGTTCCAAATAGAAAACGATCCGGGTACCGGTTGACGATATCGGCAGTATTCCTGGCCGACTCTGGTGTGGCCACGATGTACTTCGCCACTTCATCCCACGAGATGTCGAAATGAACGTGAGTAAGCTGCGGGTCGTTGATGATTTCCTGGACCAGGAGACCCTGCTCTTTGACTGGACGGATAATTCGGCCCACACCGATGTGCGCCCAGATGAAGGTGGTATTGGGATGACGTTTGAAAAGCGCTTTGGCCTGCGCCGCGTATGCAGGTGCAGCGCCTGGTTTTGCAAACGGAACATCCACGTCGTTGTGAATGAGCACGACCAGCCCGGCCTCTGCGGCAAATTCGAGCAGCCGATCGAGTGCCGGGTCTTGCAGACTCGCTACGTCTCCAGCAATTTTCGCTGAGACAAACTCTTTATGGATCGAAAATTCGCCTATACCGGAGAACACTCCAGGAAACGTTTTCAGCACGCGCCTGATGTGATCGGCTGCGTACATGTCAGTCGGGTTGAACCCGGTGATCATGGGATCAAAGCGCGCCTGGTCTTCTCTTGATAGAGATTTGTAGGCCATCGCGATATACGCATCTGTGAAGGAGTAGTAATAGAGTGAGGAGTCAGAGTTGAGGTAATAGGTCGGAGCATTATCACCATCAACGCGATAGGACCATTGCTGCTGTAGCGGGATACCAAAGAGCGCTACGCGTCCCGCTTTGTTTCCCATGATCTTCAGGAAATCGTGGATGTCGATTCCTTCCTGAATGTAGTTTGTCAGGTGGAAGTGAGAATCGTTGAAGAGATAGTCATTTGAGCGGCCCTGCGCGCTTATTGGCAGCGACCAAATGAGCAGCGTCAAGCAGACAGCAATTGCATGTTTGAATCGCGAGAGACAGTTATGAATGCGTTGGCCGTTCATTGAAAATCTCAAAACGCTAACTCGAGAGTCGAATGAAAAACGTTGCCCCTGGCCCCGACTGCGAAAGGAACCGATGAGTAGCCAACCGGTGAATTCTTCAGGTAGAGCCACTCCGTGTTCCAACGCACGACTTTGTTCTTCCAGGGAAACCAGTTGGCGCCTGCACGGAAGTCCCAGGGATTTCCGTATTGACCGTTGATTCTTGAAGCGCCTCCATAGAATTGCAGGACCTTTGGAACTACCATTCCTGAAGCTTGTAGCTGAAAACCATGGTCGTAGAGTGAAGCCAGACCGGCAGTGTTTGGACCTTTAAAGTTGTTGAGCCAGCGGAAGTAGTACTCACCTTCAACCGCAAAGCCGCGGTACTTCAACACACCATCGAAATCGAGCATTTGGTACCTGGCGTCAGTAATGGTTGTGCCTGGTCCAAAGAGATCAGGCGTAAAGATCACGGTGCCGTCGGAGAGGCGGAGTTGTGTATTCTCGAAGGTATCGCTAGTGGGTTGGCTCTCTTTGTTTTCAGTGCTGCGGGTGAAGTGAACTCCCAAACGAGCAGTGGGCCTCTGGTGATCCTCAAAGTCACCAACGTCCTGGCCATATTCGCCAGTGGGTACCCAGACCAGGGCGCTGGAGACGGTGTCGAATTTGTTGTCGATCCGACTCGCGCTCACACCGAGAGTGCTCAGGTTGTTTCCGATCATCACCTGGTAACGCACGTTCTTTGCGATGGTTCCTTTGAGCCAAAGACCGGACGTGTAAGACGGACGAAAGAACTCATCGGCAATATGCCGGCTATCCACACTAAGCCAGAATGGGAAGTTGCCTTCAGTAGTGCGTACGCCGGGAAGAGAGGTGATGCCGGCGGCGAGAGCAAAGTGCTTGTTGAAGGTGTAGCCAACGTTTCCAGCTACGACAACCTGAGCTCCCTGGCCCTGGGTCGCATTAGAGGTCCACGTATAGATGAAGTAGCGAAGCTTTGGATCGAGGACCCAACCGAGAAACTTGACTTGAACTTTTTGTAACTGGAAGTCCTGCCGATTCTGCACGCTCTTGGTATTTCCGAATGCGTCGGTGTACGAGGAGTCAAGTCCCAGCTGATTCAAATATCGAGCGTAGGTGTAGATGCTGACGCTGAGATCGCCATACTCGGTATTCGCGAGTTTGTAACCCAGGTTTGGGCTGTAACGACCATAGGACGCCTGGGCACTCGCCTCTGACGTAGGCTTTTCCTTCACGACGGGTGGCATCCACACATGCGGATCATCCGAACTGGAGGGATCGAGTTTTGTTTCGCCGGGAGGCGCCTGTGCTGGACCTGCTGCCGCCGTTGACGATTGCGCCGCCTCAAGTTTGTCCAGTCGTTCCTGGAGACTCCGAATGAGCTTGAGTAATTCTTCGCGTTCACCGGAAGTTAATGGTTTGTCTTGCTGTGTCGCCGACGATGCACTTGGGGAAGAAGAAGCAATCGGGACCGTGTTCTGAGCTAACGCCGTCGATTCAAGAACAAGCACCATTTTGATCAGCAACGCCGCACGCACCATCACGCTGTAGTACCGTGTGGCTTTGCGTGTTGTTGAGAGAGTCAGAATCATTGTTGCGTTCCCAGTGTTCGTTCACGGATCTTTGTTCTTCCGAGTTACTAGCCTTTCAATCCCACTGAGCGTGGCGAGAACAGGTTGTAATCAAGTCTCCTGGCTAGATACTCGATCACCTTGCGAGCCTTGACGCTATTTCCGGCTTCGTCGAGAGGGGGCGCGAACACCGCTATTGCCCCTTTACCAGGAACTATTGCGAGGATGCCTCCACCAACGCCACTCTTTGCCGGTAGACCAACATGCCACGCCCAACCACCAGAACCGTCGTATAGACCGGCCATGATCATGGTCGAGAGGATGTAAGGAACATGTTCCGCCTTGAGGATCTGCTCGCCAGTGGCCGGGTTTCGTCCGTTGTTTGCGAGCGTCGCTCCCATTCGCGCGAGTTGGGTCACATTCACACCCACCGAACATTGCT
>QHXL01000017.1:19412-19816 GCA_003222935.1 Acidobacteriota bacterium | reverse complement strand
TAAACCTGTTTGGTGATCTTACCGTGCGCAAACTGCAGAGTGCCCGTCTTCCTTCCGGCCGCCACAAATTGCAGCAGGTCGGTAAGACTCATCGTTTTCAAGGTGCCTTGAATTGCCATTATTTGTTGTTTAGGTAACTCACGAGCAATACCGGGCTTTCACGGTGGGCTCTCCCCGGAGGAAGTCACAGTTTTGGACCACAGAAGATTAAGCTCCAGCAGAGTACCTTTGAATTACTCCGAGATTCAAGTAAGCAACAAACATACACAAAGCAGTTATTTGTCACTGTATCCTGGGAAACACAGTTACTGAACGCAATTAGAGGTGTCGACGCCAGCGACACCCCGATTCTGTTTTCTTTTATTCTTCAACCAAATCAGCAGTAATCGCAAAGGCGACAGGCC
>QHXL01000017.1:787-19334 GCA_003222935.1 Acidobacteriota bacterium | reverse complement strand
GGACACCAAATCCAAACTTATGTCGATGATGCCTTACTTCTCCTTCTAGATACAGCCAATCATCATCCGGAAGCAATACCCTGAACGCGACTATTTCACCAACTAAAACTTCTCCGACCGTGTCAAGATAGCACCCGCCTTCCGAAAGATCAGTAACTCGGGCTGAATGTCTTTCACCATCACCATCCCAAACAGCATCCAGGCTGACGTTAAGTCGGCGTGTCGATCTTCGATCGTCCATGATTCACTAGCATCATAGAAGTTTTGAACATGCACGCAAAGAGAAAACATCGGCGCCGAACAAATAAGACTATGGTACGTACAGTTGCGTACGCTCCTATCGCCTTTTCCTCGAAATTGAGGCGTTTTCTGGAAGTCTTTTGAACGACTTCCAGAATAAATAACGGTGCTTCGGCGTCGCAGAAACTCAAGCTAGGTATTGCAACGGACTTTCAGCGCTTCCGGTATCAGTTGAAAAGTTGCCGGTAACCGACCAGGTAATTCGCCATCAATCTCAAGTCGGACTACAGAGTCCCGTGTCGCTTCTCGAAGGGTAACTTTCCTGGCAAGTGTATGACTAACTTCAGGCATTGAAAGATGAGAGCCGAAGTAGAGTCGCGGGGCATTCCTCATTATCTGCAGCGTACCTAAATCACCAACACTTACGACGTCAAACTTTCCATCTGCGAGTTTTGCGTCGGGGGCAATTTTCATCCCCCCGCCAAAGAATCGCGCATTCGCAATACAGAGATTTACCACCGATAGACGTCGCTCATGCTCGTCGTCTATCTGAATCACAACCTTCGTCGGTTCTGAACGCATCGCGCTTTGAATGAGCGAAGCGCCAAAAGAGATTCGCCCACCCAGCCATTGGGGAGTGTTTGCAGGTAACCAGTCTGGCCCTCCATCCTTCACTCTCTGAATGACCTTGGTACTCATCCCGCACGAGGCAACCCCGAGAAAGTAGCGAGTCACCTCAGCACCGTTATTATCAATGAATGAAACGCGACCGACATCAATCCGTCGAGTGCGTCCTGTGCGCAAAACCTTTGCTGCTGCGCGTGCCTGCGAAGGTATTTCCAAAGTCTTCCTGAAGTCTCCGCCAGTTCCGCTTGGTAGAATTCCCAACTCCACATCTTTGCCTGAATTGAGTATCCCATTGGCAACTTCCGAAATCGTGCCATCACCGCCGCAGGCAATGATTAGCTTGACGCCTTTTTTGGCGGCCTCGCTTGCCAGCTCAATTCCGTCGCCCGCCTTTTTTGTGAACACGTTTTTGAAAGGACCAAAATGTGAACTCAGATCGCTGGCGAGTTGCGGCCACGAGGAACCTGTTGAGCCGTTCGCGGAAGTCGGATTGACGATGACGAGTGGTAACGACACGACTTATTTGTTCAGGCGCATAACCCGATCCTGCTCGGCAAGTTCGGCAATTCTATTCATCACAAGGTCGGCGATCTCTTTGTGGCTGCGAAGGCGATCCGGTTTTTTTAGTTCCTCTGTAAGATCCATTTGTTTGCCGAAGTGAATTCTAATTACGTCCTCACGGTTCCAGTTTCGCGCAATCTGCCGCGGCAAACTATTGCAGAGTCCCGCGATAAAAACGGGTATCACTTGTGGCTTTGCTTCCAGAATCAGCTTCCCTACCCCGGGTTGAGCTCTTAAGAAGGAATATGGATCGTCACTCTTGTTGCGCGTGCCTTCCGGGTGAAACCCGATGACATTGCCGGCGCCCGTGCGAGCAAGTTCAGCCAGCAGGCGAAACGAAAACTTGTCAAAGGTTCGTTTCTCGGGAATCGGATGATCGCCGGTTGCAAAGAAAGCCGGGTACATCGAAAACCAACCCATCACGAGGTTTACAAAAACGCCGAGGGGCGACTGATAGAAAAACCTGGCACGCACGGGGAAAAACAATTGCTTCCGCCACCTGGTATTTCGAAAGAGCACCGTCGAGACTGCATACATGTCGAAGAATGAACGATGATTCGCTACCAGTACAATGGGACGTTCGCGAGATGCAGCCTCGACATTCTCGAGACCGTAGACGTTCATGATGTTGTAGGTGGACAAATGAATCCAACCTGCTCCGAGTGTCCGTTGGCAGAAAGTCCAGAAGCGCTTCCAGGCACCCTGATTCATTCGCCGGACCAATCTAAAAGCAAACCGCTCGAAAGGAGATAAAACTTGTAGTTCTTCGGAAGTCGGCTGAAGGGTTTCTGAAGAATGTTCGGAAGTCGAGAAAGGTTGACCGGCGCGGTCAGTGACGGCAACTACTTCAGACTTTAGATCGGATTCTGCTGTTCTCAATCCTAACGCCCCAAGAATCAAACAAACTCAATCGATCGAGAAGTATTTTGCTTCAGGATGGTGAAGAATAATAGCTGACGTGGACTGTTCCGGTTCCAGCTGAAACTCTTCGGTCAAACTCACGTCGATTCTCCCCGGATCGATCAAACTGAACAGTTTCTCCTGATCCTCGAGACGCGGGCACGCCGGGTAACCGAAACTGTAACGAGAGCCCTGGTATTTCTGATGAAACAACTTCGTGAGTTCCTTCGCGTCAGCTCCGGCAATTCCTAATTCTTCGCGGATGCGACTGTGCCAAAGCTCCGCCAACGCTTCCGCGCTCTCGACGCTTAATCCATGAAAGTAAAGATAATCGGCATAGTTGTCTGACTTGAACAACTCTTGAGCATATTCAGTTGCACGATGTCCGACGGTTACCAGGTGAAACGCGACAACATCCATTTTGCCCGAATCGCGCGAAGCGAAGAAGTCTGCGAGGCACAGATTCTTTCCTCCAGGCTGTCGGGGAAAAGTAAAACGCTCGCGTTCCTTGTGCGCTTCATCAAAGACGATGAGGTCATTTCCCTCCGATTGGCAGGGGAAGTAACCATAAACAACCTTCGGAACCAATAACTGTTCACGCTTGCTACGTTCTTTTAACTCTTCATAGATCGGTCGAACTTTCTCGGCCACCAGTTTTTGGTACTCCTCTAACGGAGTCCTGCCTTGTTTGAACTGCCACTGCCCCTTGAACAGCGCCGTCTCATTAACAAAAGCGAAGACATCATCGAGTGGAATGTCCTCAACGACCTTGGATCCAAAGAAAGGCGCCTTTGGAATCGCGACGTCAGGGCTCACGCTGGAGCGTGTGGTGTGCGTAGTGTCACCAATCGTTTTAGCAAGACCCCTGGGTTTTACGGGTTTCCGAATTCCGAGCTTTGCTTCCTCGCCAATCAGGTCTTCAAGATCCTCAACCGCATCGGGCGTTTCAGCCGTGGCAGTTTCGTCGGAATCGTGGCCATTCCGTGCGATACCGACCAACTTATCCATCGTGTGCAATCCGGCAAAGGCATCGCGCGCATAGTAAAGTTTGCCGTTATAGAGCGACTTGAGATCGTCTTCTACATAACGACGAGTTAGCGCTGCACCACCAAGAACAACCGGGACCTTGATTCCTCGCTCATTCATCAACTCAAGGTTCTCTTTCATGATCAAGGTCGACTTAACAAGCAAACCGCTCATTCCGATCGCATCCGCCTGGTGTTCTTCGTAAGCTTGAAGAATGCTGTCGATCGTCTGCTTGATGCCGAGATTGAAAACCTTGTAGCCGTTGTTCGTCAGAATGATATCGACCAGGTTTTTGCCGATATCGTGAACGTCGCCTTTAACGGTAGCGAGCACCATCTTGCCTTTTGCAGTCGCGCCACCTTTTTTCTCAATGTACGGCTCGAGATATCGTACGGCAGCCTTCATGGCTTCGGCTGATTGCAAGACGAAAGGCAGTTGCATCTGGCCGCTACCAAAGAGCTCGCCAACGACTTTCATACCTTCGAGAAGAATGTTGTTGATTATGTCGAGAGCTGAATACTGTTCGAGTGCTGTCTTGAGCTCATCTTCAAGCCCGATCTTTTCGCCGTCGATGATGTGCGTCTTTAGACGTTCCTCGACGGTTTCGCCCTTTGAAGCTTTCTGAGACTGTTTAGCCTTGACGCCTTGAAACAGCGTGGTGAATTCAGTCAGCGGGTCATAGGTACAAACGTCGCCTTCAAACTTCCTCTCGTCGTAAATCAATTCGCGCGCGACTCGCAACTCCTTCTCGCCAATCCTGTTCAGCGGCTCTATCTTGCTCGCGTTTACGATCGCCGAATCCAAACCAGCGGCCATAGCCTCGTGAAGAAACACGGAGTTCAGGACAACGCGCGACGCCGGGTTTAGACCAAACGACACATTAGAAACACCGAGTATCGTGAAACAGCCCGGCAGTTCCTTCTTGATTCTGCGGATGCCTTCGATGGTTTCGGCAGCATTCCTGCGGTCCTCTTCAATTCCGGTCGAGATTGGAAGTGCTAACGCGTCGAAGAAAATGTCTTCAGCAGGAAGATTCGCTTCCTCGGTCGCTTGCTTGTAAGCACGTTCCGCTATCTTGAACTTGCCATCAGCAGTTCGAGCCATCCCGTCCTCATCGATCGTGCCGATGACTACGCTTGCGCCATACTCCCTGGCAAGGTCGATGACCTTGAGAAAACGTGGCACTCCGTCTTCATAGTTCGTAGAGTTCAGGATTGATTTCCCGCCGGCATGCTGGAGGCCCGCTTCCATTTTCTGCCACTCGGTCGAGTCGAACATCATCGGAATCTTGACGTTGGTCACAAGTCGAGAAGCCAGTTCGTGCATGTCCTTCTCGCCATCGCGACCTACAAAGTCGACGTTGACATCAAGGATGTGCGCGCCTTCCCGTTCCTGTTCTTTTCCTAAAGCAACCAGTCCATCCCAATCCTCTGCGTTAAGTAGATCACGCATCTTCTTTGAACCGCTCGCATTGACGCGTTCACCAACGATCAAGAACGAGCTGTCCTGGACGTAAGGTTGTTGACTGTATATCGACGAAGCGGCCGGTAAGAGTTTCGGGTCGCGTTGCTTCGGAGTGATCGCCTGCATCGCTTCAACAGCGAGCTTCAAGTGAGCGGGAGTCGTTCCGCAACAACCGCCGACGATGTTGACCCCGAAATCGCTCGCGAAGTGAACCAACTGAGCAGTGAAACTTTCCGGCGTCTCGTCGTAGTGCATCTTTCCGTCGACGACGGAAGGTAGACCGGCATTTGGCAACACGGACACTGGCAGCGGCGCGTTTTCGCAAAGATAACGAATGCTCTCGGTCATATGGCGAGGACCTGTGCCACAGTTCATACCGATGACGTCGACTGGAAACGGCGCAAGCGACGTTAAGGCTGCGGAGATCTCGGTACCGTTGAGCATGGTCCCAAACACTTCAATCGTGACTTGAGCGATTACCGGAACCTTTGTTCGTGTCTCTTTGAAATGAGCAAAGATGGCGGCGAGTGCGGCCTTTGTTTGCAGCAGATCCTGGCAAGTCTCAACGATTAATAGATCGACGCCGCCGTCGAGTAGACCGGCGACCTGAACGCGGTAAGCGTCTCGCAGTTCGGTAAAAGTGATATGGCCAAGAGTCGGGAGCTTTCGACCAGGTCCCATCGAACCAGCTACCCAACGAGGTCTCGAGGGAGTCGAGAAGTCTGAGGCGACTCGCTTTGCCAATCGCGCGCCCATGACATTCATGTCGTAGGCTTTGTCCTCGATGTCGTACTCGGCATAGTCAACGGGAGTTCCGTTGAACGAGTTGGTCTCGATTACGTCGCAACCAACTTCCAGGAACGCTGAATGGACGTTCTCGACAGCGTCGGGCCGGGTGACGAGCAGATTTTCGTTACAACCTTCGAATCGTAGACCACCAAAGTCATCTAGTGTCAGGTTCTGCACCTGAAGGTTAGTGCCCATTGCACCATCGAAAACGATGATGCGTTCTTTTAATGTGTCGAGGAAGCTTTGCATAAGAACATCTGATCTCTGATTATTTCAGATTGCAGATTTCAGATTTCAGATTTCAGATTGACGCGCTAGTCTTGCACCGCTGGTCTCAAATCTTCAATCTACAATCTTCAATCTGAAATGGTAAAAGGCCCCGCGCCAAACAACGCGGAGCCTTTAAAAACTTGCTGCGAATAGACTCGCCGAGCTGTTTAGCTGTTTATTTTACGTGGCCGCAAGTCGCCTTAACTCACCACGCTTAGTGTCAAGCCGTATTGAACCATCGGGTTGGAGGGGTGTCAAGCTAGGTCGTCTTAAAGCCTATTGATCATTGGGCATTTATCATTTCTCATTTGTCATTTGGTTTAGCAGCACCGGCTTTATAACGAGGGGGTTTTGTTTTCCAGACGGACGCGCTTGATCGCTTCAGGCGGCTTCGCCGCGCAAAGCGAGAGGTTCGAACTTGAGTCACCATGCAAGCGGTGGTGTTCACCTCAATGACAAATGATCAATGTCCAGTGAACAATGATCAATAAGTCTTTTCTTTTTTCCCCTTTACCCATTACCATTCCCGGCCATGCGACGTGCCATCTACCCCGGTTCGTTCGATCCCGTTACCAATGGTCACCTGGACATTATCGAGCGCGGCTGCAAACTATTCGATGAAATCATCATCGGCATTCTCGTCAATCCGGAAAAGACGCCCTTCTTTTCTATAGAAGAGCGCCAGGAGATGCTCACTGAAATACTGATGGATCTCAGCAAGGGTGGTTGCAATGTTCGCGTCGATTCATTTCGAGGCTTGCTCGTCAACTACGCTGTGGCCCAGGAAGCGAACGCAATCGTGCGTGGGATACGAGCCATCTCCGATTATGAGTATGAACTTCAGATGGCTTTGATGAATCGTCGTCTCGAACCCAGCATAGAAACAGTATTCATGATGCCGGCCGAAACATATTCGTACGTCAGCTCCCGTTTAGTGAAAGAAGTATTCCAACTTGGCGGCCCGATCGACGCGCTCGTACCACCACTCATTGAGAAACGAATGAAAGAAAAAATGAATAAAGTGTGATGGTCTGGCTTATTTAGCTGCGTGGTATACTGACCCTTCCAACATAATAAAAGTTCGCCACGAACAAGGGAGGTAAGGTAATGCCAAGAGGAGATAAGAGCGCCTACACCGATAAGCAGAAACGACAAGCGGAACACATCGAGGAAGGCTACGAAGACCAGGGAGTTTCTCAAGACGAAGCCGAACGAAGAGCGTGGGCAACAGTCAACGCAATGACTGGCGGCGGCAAGAAGAGCGGATCGGGTCGCGGCAAACCAGTTAACAAGGCTCCGGCAAAGAAAGGTGGACGCAAAGGCGGCGCTGCTGCTGCCAAGCGATCCAAGACGGCGAAATCAGCGTCAGCAAAAAAAGCAGCAAAGACTCAAGCTGCGAAGAAGACTTCAAAGAAAAAATCTACTAAACGATAAGTGGCAGTTAACGTCATTCTGAACACGAGAGTTTCATGAAAACCTGGCCCGCAACTTCCCCATTTACCACTTCCCACAACGTAACCCGGATGCAGTCGTCCTCTACGCTTGCTGCGATGCAAGCGGCTGAGGCACTTCGTGCCGCAGGCGCTGACGTTGTCGACTTTGGCGCCGGTGAACCCGACTTCGACACGCCCGAAAACATAAAGCAGGCTGCTGCAGAAGCCATGCGAGTTGGCCGCACCAAATACACCTCGACTGGCGGCACACGCGAGCTTCAGCGCGCGATCATCAACTTCTACCAGCGAGAGTTTCAAACTGAATATCAACCTTCAGAGGTAATGGGAGCCTCCGGTGGCAAGCAGGCGATCTTCAATGCTGTAGTCACTCTCATCAATCCGGGTGACGAGGTTTTGATCCCAAAGCCTTACTGGGTCACATTCCCCGAGATTGTAGTGTTCGCAGGCGGTAACCCAGTTTTTATTGAGACTGAAGAAACAGATTTTCTGTTAACTGCCGAACAGGTCGAACGGGCGATTACTCCCCGGACAAAAATTCTTATTTTGAACTCGCCTTCAAATCCTTCTGGCCGGGTGATACCGCCAACGGAGATTCGACGGATCATCGAGTTGACTGCAGACCGCGGAATTTATGTTATTTCAGACGAGTGCTACCTGCGATTTGTTTATCCGCCCGGTGAGGTCTTCAGTGCCGCGAGTTTGCCGGCAGAGTTGCGATCGAAATTGTGTATTGCAGGTTCGTTTTCGAAAACCTACGCGATGACCGGATGGAGATTGGGTTACGCGTTGGCGCCGACTGACTGGACCAAAGCAATGCTCAAAGTCCAGGGACATTGCACATCCAATCCAAACTCGATTGCTCAGTGGGCGGCAGTTGAGGCATTCAATGGTCCTCAGGAATCAGTTGGCCTGATGTTGGCAGAGTACACGAAGCGCCGGGAGTGGCTGCTGCAAGCGTTGCGCGGAATCCCTGGAATCAAGTGTAGTGAACCCGAAGGCGCTTTCTACGCTTTTCCAGATATACGCGGCTGTCTTACGAATGGCTTAAAAACATCAGCCGAGTTTTCACAACGACTCCTTGAGGATGAACAAACCGTTGTCACCGATGGTGCGGCCTTCGGCGCGGAAGGATTTGTGCGAATGTCGTATGCAACGTCGATGGCGCAGTTGGAAGAAGGCGTTAAGAGGATGCGAAGGTTCGTTGAAAAAAATGGCCGATAAACTTTAGTTTGTCGTTGCTCCAACCTGGTTAGACCCAAAATTAAACGGCGCCGGATTAAATTCCAGCGCCGTTCTCTTTTTGACTCGACAAACTAAAGTTCGGACATCAATACAGGTTGAAGTTGTACTCCAACTGCATCCACATCGAAACCTGATGGCCATCCTTAGTTGCCGGTACAAACTTGATGAGCCGCGCAGCTGCGATAGCTCGTTCAGTCAGACCGTAGGGAAGACCCGAAACGGTTCGAATGTTAGTCACCGTACCCGAGGATGAAAACACAACCTTCAGCACAACGGTTCCCACAATCTGATTCCTGCGGGCATCTTCCGTGTACTGCGGTTCCGGTTTCGAAATCAAGCGGGCTTTCGACGTCACTTCTTTACCAGTGAAGATCTTGGAGTAATCACCACCTCCGCCTCCGCCGGGTCCGCCGCCGCCGTCATTTCGATCACCGCCACCTATGTTTCCGCCCCGACCAGGTCCAAGTCCACCACCTTCACCAGGTCCAATGCCGCCGCCCTGTCCAGTACCTATTCCGTTACCGGTTCCTGTACCTGACGAAGGATCAGTACTCTTTGACTTGTAGTCGCCATACGGCAATACACGAGCATCGGGTGGAACCAACATCGGATCAGCTACTACGGTCGCAGCAACTGGCAACGACGGGTTTGTAATCTTGGGTGGCTTCGGATCCGGCGCCACAACCTGCGGAATATCCAGGGATGCTTGCGGAGGCTTACCAAACGACGCCGGCTTGGCTTCTTCACGTCCGCCGCCACCACCACCCGCAGCACGTTCGGGCTTCGGCTTACTTCCGCCACCATTACCTTTGTTTAGACCAGCTGTGCCGGGTTCCGGGGTTGGCTGCTCATCAGGAATGTCGAGCAGCTGATCGACAACTTCTTGTTCATTCTGAGCAAGCAGTTGTTGCTGCTGCCGATTACGATAATCCATTCCGAGGATGACACCCAGAATCGTAAACAGGAACACAAACGATGCAACCATCGCGATCACTACACTGCGTGAGTCCGACGGTTCCGCTCCCATAACTGCCGCTCCACGATCGCGGCCGAGCCAGGTGGAGAACAACGCGACTAACAAACCAGCAGCGAGTATCGAGAAACCGATTAACCCAACCTTAGGAGTCTTCGTTGATTGAGAGCGCTCCATCAACATTACCGCGCCCACCAATACGACGATAGCCAGCACGGCGCCCCCGATGGCCATCAAGACGTTCTTGTTCGCCAGCACCTTCCTCAGCATCTGGCCATAGCCTATGAATGTGCGTTTAGTGAAACCGAATGGATCGCGTTTGAACTCGGGCCAGGTCAACTCATACTCGTGGGCCACATCCCTGAGTTCATGAGTTAAGCGAGAACCTAGTCCCGCATCATCCAAAAACGTCAGGTGATATTCATCACGAAGCGCCAGCGCTGATGTAGCAGCAAAAACAGGTGCAGGCGTCGGTCTCGGCGGAACGCTAGGAATAATCGGCTGGTTACTTGGCTGGTTACGGTGAGAGCCGTTGCTCTCTACCGTTGGCGACGTTTCCTCATGGCTGACGGTCCAACTCGGTTCATCCTGCCTGACAGGCTCCTTAACTTCGACTGTTGTCAAAGGTGAACCATCAACGGGACAAAAGCTGAACTTGTCAGCAAACTCTTCTTCGCATCTCGTGCAGAACTTCATCAATACTACCTCTTCTCGCCGTTGGGGGAGCAGCACTGACTGAGACAGCCCGTCTGCGCCTGAAAACTCCTGTTGAAAACTCGTTGCTATTCGCTTGTCGAGAACTCTCGAAGGACCAGGCACAACCCAGCGTTCGAGCAGCGATTTGAGCTCATCATCTGAAGCAAACTCATTATCAGGCTCAACGCCCATCTCACGCCTCCCTCAAAGTAACAATTTCCCGACCACTATTCAATTCCTGATTACCGCTTAAATAGGGCCTGAGCATTCTCTTTAACCCTTCTCGAGCTCTGAAAAGTCGGGCCTTGATCGCGCCAACTTCACTTTGAGTTATCGCCGCGATCTCGCTCAAACTCAAGTCTTCGTATTCAAACAAAACAAGCGCCTCACGCTGCAGCGGCGGCAAGCTCATAACAGCCTCGCGCACCTGATTCGACAGCTCCTCATCCAACAACCTTCGCAGTGGTTCCTGCTGAACGGTCAGACTTGGTTCGTCGGTTAACTCATCCCAACTTTCATCTCGACCCGCATCGCGAAAATACTTCAAAGCCAGATTGCGGGCCGCGGCGAAAAGATAGGTTCTCAAAGAAGCGCGACCTGGTCGAAAGTTCTCCGACTTCCGCACTAAACTCAAAAAACAGTCGTGAGTCACGTCCTCAGCATTTTCTACCGAGCCTAATAACCGGTAGGCAAAGCGGAAGACTGGAAGCCGATGCCGTTCATATAACTCAATGAAGGCTGTCTGGTCACCCTCTCCTGCTCGTTGAAGCAAGAGCTCGTCTGTGTTTCTCTCTGGCAATCAAGCACTCGATCCTGCAGGAATCGCTTCCTACTGTTATTACCAGGAACAAGCAGAAAGTTACGCTCGATCCCGAAAAATTTTCCTTCCGGGTCGGATATTAATCCCGCAAGGGTCACAAGTACATAATTCTTTCGGCTTACACAGGGCGGATCGCCCTCACTCGCTTGCTAACCAACGGCTTGGATGCGCCATAAAGCCAAACGGTTGACGGGCAAACACCTCGCATCTAAGATGTTTTCGTCCCTTGAAATTAGATCATTTTCCCAAGAAATACCTTTAGCCCTGACCTTCAGATGTCAATACATACAAAAATGCGTACGTCGCGTACCTGGTGGATCACCATTGTCCTTTGCCTATTAATCGCTCCATCCGCGCACGCTCAACCCACCAATATTCCCGAAAACCAGGAGTTATTGAATGGATTAAGAATCTTGTTCTGGCCTACGCCGGGGAGTCAGGATGTAGTCGTCAAGCTTCGGATTCATAGCGGTAGCGCATTCGATCTAGCCGGAAAAGCGGGGGAGATGGCGCTCATCGGAGACATTCTGTTTCCAGACGAAGCCACTGTCGACTTCTTCACAGAACAGATGGGCGGCAAACTCAACGTCGCAGTCAACTACGACTCGCTCACCATCACAATGGTTGGAAAAGCGGAGCAACTCGACAATATTCTGGAGGTATTGCGAAATGGAATTCTCGCGACACAACTCTCGCCCGAGTTAGTAACGCGAGTTCGCGAGTCACGGATAAAGATTCTGCGCGACACTGCAGTCTCGCCTGCCATAGTGGCCGATCGGCGACTTTCCCTATGGTCGTCCTTCAGGTGGTTCACCGGAGGATCTCGCTCGAGTGGATAGGGCGGATCTAATGCTCGCACGCGAACGGTTCCTCAATTCAAACAACGCTACGCTCGCGATCGTTGGAGGCGTTAACAAGTCTCGAACTATGCGAGTCTTAAAGCAATTACTTGGTCCGTGGCGCAAGAGTGAACAGCTTGTGCCCTCAACTTTCCGCGCGGCGAAAGTTCCAGACCCACGTGCCCTAATTGTTAGCGTGCCCTCGTCGTCTGCCGAGATAAGACTTGCAATGAGGGGTGTTTCACGTGCAGATCGTGACTATTATGCCGCCGCAGTACTCGCAAAGGTTGTCCAGGATCGATGGCAATCAATCGCTCCTGAACTGATCACAAAGCCTGTTTTTGCTCGCAGCGAGAGTTACCAGCTACCTGGGATCTTCGTGATGGGAACTACGGTTAGTACCCAAATGGTCGTCGGCAGTGTGGCCTCGGCAAAGAAAGTCATCGATTCATTAATCACAAGTCCAATCACCGACACTGAACTTGATCGAGCTAAGCGCGAAGCGATTACGGAGCTCACCTCAACTACCTCCAAAATTGAAAACGTGCCTGATTCATGGCTCGACATGGATACATATCGAATTTCCGCTTACCAGGATCCAGTCGCTTCGATGCAGTCAGTTTCAGCGTTGGACGTGCAGCGCGTTGCGTCAAGACTCTTTAAAGGCTCAGCAATTGCGACGGTCGTCGCCGGAGATCCACTGCAACTAAAGCCAGCATTACAGGGTCATCTTCCGTTCGAAGTGCTAGGCGAAGTGCCTACACCAACAGCTTCACCAAAACCACCAGTAAAACCTGGAACTCCGAGCAGCCACAGGTAATCACAAAGCGTTTGCAAGCCACTTGCAACACAAACACCCAACCAAATAGGTTTAACTGTGCCTGAGAGTAGAAGTGCCACAGAAGAACACGCAGGACGTGTTCGAGAGATGTTTGCAACGATAGCTGGTCGCTACGATTTCTTGAACCATGTCCTGTCCGGCAATGTCGACAAGCGTTGGCGAAAGATAGTCGCAAGTCGGTTAACAGAGAAACTGCCGACCGCGAGGCCAGTGATTTTGGATGTTGCCTGTGGCACCGGTGATTTATCGGTCACGTTGTTTGAAAGTATGAGAGCGCGAGTTGTGGGCACTGACTTTTGCCGGCCAATGTTGAGCATTGCGGCCGGCAAAGTATCAAGCGAGGTCGAGCTACTCGAGAGTGATGCGCTGCGTTTACCCTTTGTTACGGGTGCATTTGACGCGGTTACGATTGCTTTCGGTTTACGAAACCTTGCGAGTGTAGAAGGTGGCCTAAGTGAACTTTGCCGTGTGCTGAAGCCCAATGGCTGGGTGGCGGTCCTGGAGTTTTCAAGACCTTCCAATGCAGTACTTCGAACGATGTTTGGTCTGTACTTTCGAAAGATACTGCCGCTGTTAGGTGGTTTGGTTAGTGGTTCACTTAGTGCTTACACCTATTTGCCCGCGTCGGTGTCGAGGTTTCCTGATCAGGATCAGCTCGCGCTCTTAATGACACAGGCGGGTTTTGATCAGGTTAGTTATCAGAACCTGACCGGCGGAATAGCGGCTCTGCACATCGGCAGGAAGCCGTAAGAGCTTTGGAATTGGTTGCAACGTTTTTGGTTTGCAACCAGATACGTAGTCTCGGGATTGGTTTGGTAAGCGCGCGGTTGTCGGGGCTGTGCGAGTATTTGAGCCAATCCCGGACTACGTTTTTTGTTTGACCTATCCGCAGATTACGCAGATTTCTCAGATTTAAGTTTTGAATCTGTGTAGTCTGCGTAATCTGTGGATATTCTTTTTTCTGATATCATCCCGCCGTCTTTTCCAGTCTCAACTTTCGGAATGAGAACCCTGCGGCGTGCGGACAACTCTTAGGTATAGGATTTTCGGCGGTCTTAGACGACTGCTCATCCTGCTACTCGTCGCATGGACCGTTGTCTCGCTCGTTACAATCCTGATAGAGCTTGTTCCCGGCGACCCCGCAGTCGCTGTTCTCGGTGAACAAGCAACTCCAGAACAGTTTGCTCAGTTTCGCCAGAAACACGGACTCGATCGTCCACCGTTCTTCTTTTCCTTTCCCCGGGACGATAACGAACAAAGACATTTCGTATGGCACGGCGCCGACAATCGCTACGTCGATTACTGGCGTTCACTGCTGCATGGCGACATGGGTCTTTCATTTCGGAACGACCAGCCAGTAAGGAGTCTTATTCTCGAACGTTACCCGGCTACGATCGAACTAGCCGTAGTCGCCT
Source organism: Acidobacteriota bacterium (assembly GCA_003222935.1). Classification (GTDB taxonomy): domain Bacteria; phylum Acidobacteriota; class Blastocatellia; order Pyrinomonadales; family Pyrinomonadaceae; genus PSRF01. Next base: position 5,177 of record QHXL01000017.1, on the reverse strand, counting down.
TACTGGTCGCCGTCGTGATCGCAATTCCCCTCGGCGTCATAGCCGGCACGCACAAGGGTACATTGATCGACAACTTCGCCTCGGTGATTGCGCTTTTGGGGATCAGTCTGCCGAGTTTTGTAATTGGACCAATGCTTGTCTATGTTTTCGCAGTCAAACTTGGCTGGCTTGCGCCCTCGGGCCGATTTGATTGGAGCGACATAATTCTTCCCGCGTTTACCCTGGGCGCTGCACTGTCGGCGATCCTTACCCGCATGGTTCGCTCATCAGTAATTNNTTTGAAGAATGGCTTGATTCCTGTGGTGACGATACTTGGTTTGCAACTGGGAGTGCTGCTTGCCGGGGCGATTATCACGGAAAAAATATTTGGTTGGCCGGGGCTCGGGCTGCTTTTGGTTGAAGACGGAATTGGAAAACGAGACTACCGCGTTGTTCAGGGATGCGTCCTTGTGATCAGTATGACCTATATCATCGCCAACATGCTGACCGATGCGGTCTATCGTTGGCTCGACCCGAGGATTAGAGTTGGCTAGCGGGTAGCACAGACTTCAGTCTGTGTGTGCCCCTCAATCGTTTAATGAAAGTCTAAAAGTTCGGCCAATGAATCGACTAACAATCGCAGGCTTGATCATCGTCGTAATTCTCGTGATCGTGGCGCTCCTTGCCCCATGGATTGCACCGTATGACGTTGGCGCCACTGATCTCGCGATTCGTTATTTACCACCTACCGCGTCGCATTGGTTTGGTACTGACTCGACAGGTCGCGACATCTTTTCCCGAGTCGTTTTTGGCGCCCGCATTTCACTTCAAGTAGGAATCATCGTTGTTGCTGTCTCGGCTGTGATCGGAACATTCATCGGCGCGGTTGCCGGGTACTACGGCGGCTGGGTGGACCGGATCGTCTCAGGTTACGTCTTCAACGTCTTCCTCGCGTTTCCCGGGTTGTTGCTGGCCATCGCTATGGTGGCATTTCTCGGCGCCGGCCTAAACAAACTCATTCTTGCATTGTGCATCATCGGCTGGGTGGGCTACGCGCGACTAATTCGCGGGCAAGTCTTAAAGGTACGCGAATACGACTTCGTTCAAGCTGCCCGAGCGTTGGGCGCGAGTGACTTCCGGATACTGTTCATCCACATTCTTCCAAACGCGATTCAACCGTTAATCGTACAGGCAAGCCTCGGAATGGCGGGAGCAGTTTTGTCTGAAGCTTCACTCTCGTTTCTAGGCTTAGGTGTTCCGCCACCGGCACCTTCGTGGGGTGTGATGATTGAAGAGGCTCGTGACCTGTCGACGCTACAAGCAGCACCACACGCCCTCATCTTTCCCGGTATAGCAATCGCACTCACTGTGCTCGCATTCAACTTTATTGGTGATGGATTGCGCGAATATCTTGATCCTCGTCAACGTGCGCGATAACTGCCCCGGTATCTAATCTTTAATTCTCGACAGCATTCGGGTATAAACCTCCCCGAGTAGAAGTTCGATTTCATCCCTCTGATTGCCCGAACCTCGATGAACTGTCCCCATTGTCAGAAAGCGCTCCGAGACGATTCGCGCTTCTGCACGGGTTGCGGCCAGGCACTGGATAACCCTTCAAACTCAGCCACTCAGATTCACGAGCCCAAACCCGAAATCGGTTACACAAGGGTCGGGGATCCTCTTCTAAACCACATTCTCGATGGCAAGTACCAACTAATCTCCCGGTTAGGTGCCGGTGGAATGGGGACCGTCTACAGAGCTCGTCGAGTACATATCGGTGATGAAGTAGCAGTCAAAGTCCTTCACACAAAATACGTCGCGGAACATGACGCCATCGAACGCTTCCGCCGCGAGGCTCGCGCGGCAGCGCAACTCCGACATCCAAACGTCGTCGTTATTTATGACTACGGCGAAGCGCCTGACGCTGGAGTCCCTGGCTATATCGTAATGGAATTGGTCGAAGGCCAATCGCTCGGAGACATACTCAAGCGAGAAGGGCGACTGAAGCCGGAACGAGCAATCGCCCTGATGCGTCAGATTTGTGCGGGAGTTGGCGCCGCTCACAAACGAAGTAGTTCTTCCTTCCGATGGAAACGACCAGGAGACAGTGAAGGTGGTCGATTTCGGGTTGGCAAAACTGCGCGACAAAGTCGGACTCGATGCCCACTCGTTGACGCAGACCGGAATGATCATGGGCACGCCCTACTATATGTCGCCGGAACAGTGTCGCGGTGATGACCTCGATTCACGAGCCGACGTCTACTCACTTGGCGCGATTCTTTTCGAGATGCTGGTCGGCGATCGACTGTTCAATGCACCGAGCGCTGCAGCCGTGATCGTCAAGCATTTAATGGATCCTGCCCCACTCCTTCCAAATATTGATCAGTTACCACCTGGGCTAACAACGGTCTGTAGTCGAGCCCTTTCAAAGGAAGCAGCTAATCGACAAGCGGATGCGAGTGAGTTGGCTCGTGAGATAAACGCGGCACTGGATCAGCCACAAACGCCTCGAATAGTTTTGACGCCTGAGACAAACCCACCTGAACGTGTTGATACAAAACTAACTGGCGCACCGGCTCAACTCGAAACCCTTACTCATGTTGGTGCCCAAGTTCATCAACCCGCCCGTCACTCTATGGAGGAGCCAACACGCAAAGGAAAAGGCCGAGTTATTGGAGCAGTACTCACAATCGTTAGCTTGCTGATGATATCTGCGGTTGCTGCAGCTTTCTATTTCACCCGTGACAAACAATCGCCGACCCGCACCGAGACCAAAACTCCAAATGCGAATGCTAAGATTGAAGTCGCTCAAACAAACGAAAACTTAATTGGTCCAGCCGGGGGCACAATGGATACGCGGTCAAATGGCTCAAGCGGTGAAAACAGCAGGCTGCTACAGGCAATTCAGGGAAGATGGAAGACGCGAACTGGCAAGCTGGAGATCGAATTCAAGGAAGCACCAACGGGTTTGGAAGGAATCATCCTGCGAGTTCCGGACTCATGGCCCAAGAGTCGCGTGAAGATTGGGGATGCGATCTTTGTTAAAGGGAAGCTGGTGGGCAACACAATCGAAGGGCTCTACATTAACCTACCGCAGAACGCCGACTGCCCTGCTTTGGAAACGCGATATTCGAAGTGCGTCATCTCGTTTGACGACAACAATACTTTGAAGGTGACAAACTCAGCCTTCAAGTATTCCTTCCCCGCCTGTAGCTGGAGTCTCACGACCTACGACGACACCTGGAACTGGTTCAGGTTTTGAGGCTAGCGATTGATCTCTTCCAATAACTTTTGCGCTAACTTCGGATCCAATCCTTGAAGTGTCTTCTGCGTTTCCATCGCCTGGGCTTTATTCTTTAACGCAAGATAGACCAATCCAAGGGTGTAATGGGCGCGTGGATATCGGGGTGCAAGTTCGACAGCTTGTTTCACCTCGGCCAGTGCTTCGTTGAGCCGTCCAGTCTTCAAGTAGGCAAACGCAATGTGACTGTGTGGGTTACCAAACTTAGGACTCAAAGCCAGGGCACGCCTCGCCGCCGTAATTCCCTCTTCATAGCGACCAAGCTGGTTAAGGGCGTAGGCAAGAGTGTTGAATGGCGTTGGCACATCGTCGTGCATCTTTATCGATTGCTGAGCGGCTTCGACTGCTTCTCCATATCGCTCACTCTGATTGTAAGCAAACGCCAGCCGATCCCAATCCTGACTCGGACTTGAGTTGGGTCCAATACGAATAATGTCCTTGAGCACAGCGATCGCTTCATCGTAACGGTTGAGGTTGATGTAAGCCTCTGCGAGGTACGTGTGTGGATACTTGTCGACTTTTGGATGATAGTTCAGCCTGACAGCCTCTTTGAGTGGCGTTATAGCTTCCTCGTACCTACGTAATGCGATCAACTGTTTGCCAATTTCCTCGAAGGGCCCATGATCCGTCGGGCGCAATCGCGACAGCTGTCGCATCACTTCCAGACTTTCATCGCTGCGTTTCAGATCCGAGTACACGGAAGAGAGCGAATAGTAAGTCTGGATGTATTCGGGTACCGTGCGAATTCCCAGCTGGTAAGTTGCGATTGCTTCGTCCTGTCTTTTAAGTTGGATATAGGTAACGCCCAGGAGTTGATAAGCCTTGCCGTAATGCGGTTTGAGCCGAATCGCTTCCTTGAATGCGACTAGCGCCTCATTGTATCGCTCAGTGTTGAGGTAGGCCGTACCAAGATTGAAATAAGCTTCTGGAAAATTCCGTTGCAATTGCAACGCCTGATTCGCTGCCTTGATGGCTTCAGCCTCACTATTGGAAATACTGTTGAAGATGAAACTCAACGCGACAAAGATCGACGGTTCGTCAGGTTTGAGTGCGGCAGCTTTTTGATAAGCCGTCACCGCGTCTTCGTAGCGAATTGAGAGATACGAAAGT
>QHXL01000017.1:0-748 GCA_003222935.1 Acidobacteriota bacterium | reverse complement strand
CATGTACGGGCGCCAGTCATTCGGATCCAACTCCGCAGCACTCTTATAAAAGGCTTCAGCATTTTCGAAGCGCCCGGCTTCAAGTGCAGCGTTACCTTTCTCAATTGCCGAATCTATTCGGTCATCGTTTGAACTCGGGATAGTCAAGACCGGCGGCGGCATAGTCTGCACCGTGGTTGAGGTCTTCGCAGTCGAATTTTTCACTGTGGAGTCGGTTGAGCTTGAATTTTTCGTCGCGGTGTCTGGCTTCCTTCCAACGGGGTGATTCCGTCTAATTGGAGGATTAGGTGGATGCCAATCGTCTTCGCCGCTACCCGAACTACCTCGACGAAGTTCCTGGGGCAATGCATTGGTCGTTAATAACAGGCCTAGAAATACGCACAACACTACAACTGGATGAAGCTGTTTCATGTGGGGATCCTCATCTGTTGATCCTTTGCAGCAATGTAGCGGCTAATTCCGGATCGAGCTTTTGCAGAATTCGATATTGCTCCATAGCTGCGTTTCGATCACCCGTGCGGTAATAGGCAAGTCCGAGTTGAGAGTGAGCCCAGGGCCAATTCGGTTTGAGCTTCAATGCCTGTTTGATGCTCTGAACTGTTTGTCCATCTTCGCCGACGCCCGAATAAGCAGAAGCAAGTTGCATGTGATCTTCCGGTTTTTGGGGGGCATTTATAACCCACTGCTTAAACACACCCAATCGCCCCTCAGGTTGTTTCATACTGATGTATAGACTGCCAAGTGTTCG
>QHXL01000016.1:26643-43757 GCA_003222935.1 Acidobacteriota bacterium | reverse complement strand
CCGCTACAGCTAAGTCGATTTTGAGGTCCCCATTTAGATCAGCCGCTACCGAAACCGATGACCCGGATCCTGCTGCGAAATCGTAGCGTTCAAAGTAGCCACCGACGCCGTCACCAAGCAAGATGGCAATGACGCCATTTTGCCGAAACACCAGGTCAGATTTTCCATCGCTATTGAAATCTCCCGCCCCACCCAACTCCCAGGAAAAACTTGAGTTAACGGGTGGATGAAAAGTGCCGTCCCCCTTCCCCGCGAGCAGTGAAAAGTTAAGAGCTATGCTTATGCCAAGGTCCAACTTGCCGTCCCCGTTTAGATCCTGCGCAATCAGATTCCGAATACTCGATGGAGTTCCATCGTCTGAGGCCATCTGGTAAGGGGTAATAGAATCAAACGTTCCCGAACTACTTCCCTTAACGACGAATACTTTCGACTCAGCCGCAACCGCTATATCACTCTTGCCATCACCATCAAAATCTCGAACAACGACATCTCGTGAATTGGCTCCCGCTGCCAATAGAATCGGGCTCGAGAAGGATCCGGCGCCATTGCCAAGCAGAATCGCCAAATCAGTAGGGTTGAATCCACTAGTATTCGCCGCAACCACAACATCAACCTTTCCATCTCCGTTAACATCGCCAACTGCAACAGCGAGAGGTTCCGCCAAAACGCTGAAGTTTGTAGCGGCCGAGAAACTTCCAGATCCGTTCCCCATTAGGATCGAGACATTCTTTGAAGACGAATTTCCAACGACTAGATCCAATTTCCCATCGTTGTTGAAATCAGCGGAAGTTAAAGACCGCGGACCAGACCCGACGGGAAATGTTGTTGGGGAGGCAAAGTTCCCACTCCCGACAGCCAGAAGAACGCTGACGTTGTTATTAGTAAGACTGGTGGTTGCCAGATCCGGTTTATTGTCAGCGTTGAAATCGGCGGCGATGATTCCGAAAGGAACGGGTGATGTGGAGACCCTGGAGGCAGAAACAAATGTGCCGTCACCGCGTCCTTTGAATATCCAGAGGGCCAGCGAGTTTGAATTGACGAACGCGAGGTCGCTCAGACCGTCGCCATCGAGATCTGCAATTCGCAAAGACTGCGGAATCGGACCAGCCGGGCCAATCAATTGAGGGGCAAATGCACCAGAGCCATCCCCGAGCAAAATTGAAACATCAAGTGATTCCGCGTTGGCAGTGGCGAGGTCTCGCTTGCCGTCGTTGTTGAGATCTCCGCTCGTTAGGAAAATCGGCTTTCCGCCAGTTGCGAAACTCGATGGAGGACCAAAGTTTCCTCCGCCGACCCCGAGCAATATAGAAATAGTATTTGATCCAAGGTTCGCGACGGCGAGATCCGGTATAGCATCTCCATTCAAGTTCTCAACCACAATCGAAATAGGGTTTGTGCCGACTCCAATAGTCAATGGAGACGAAAACCCTCCTGAACCGCTACCGAACAGAATTTGGATACTTGCCGAGTTGAAGTTTGCTATAACGAGATCAGGGTTTTGATCGCCATTGAGATTTCCCACCGTCAACCCCTGGGGATTCGGTCCCACAGAAATCGAGTTGGGAGCTGAGAAGCCTCCCGCTCCATTACCAATCAATACCGAGAGGTCGTTCGAACCGAAGTTACATGTAACCAGATCTTTTTTCCCGTCGCTGTTGAAATCACTCACTGCGATCGATAGAGGTTCGGTCCCAGCAGAAAATCCTGAGGCTTGACCAAACCCTCCAAAGCCATTACCCAATAGAACTGAAATCCCGGGATTTCTATCGCTGTTCGCGACGGCGAGATCTAACTTTCCATCACCATTTAAATCAGAGGCGACGAGCGATTGCGGAAACGACCCTACAGTAAGTTTTGTTGGTGGTCCTACAGTGCCGTCTCCATTGCCCAACACAACAGATACCGTGCCTGGTGAGTTGCGATTTGCGGTTGCGAAGTCCAACTTACCGTCGGAATTGAAGTCTCCGCTAACTAGCCAACGCGGGGTTCCACCAGTACCTGGCAAAAACAAATTGAACGTTCTGCCAGCGATAAATTTTGGCGGAAAACTGCTCGCGGTGGACCCAATCTGGAATAGGTCCATGGACACAACGACCGCTATTACCGCTAGCGACGATAGAGAAAAAACAGTGCGTGAGAGGCGCAAGTCTATGGTCCACAAAGGAGGGATTAAAAGCTGGAAAGCAGTCGGAGGATAGGAGAAGCTGGCTCAACCTGTCAATTATCTCCTGAATCTTCACCATGTTTTACTTTCAACAGCTCTAAGCTATCACTCAGAACTTACGCCCAATATGTGCGGTCCAACGAGCGATAGCCCACTGCTTCGGAAACGTGTGTCGAACCGATCTTCTCACAACCTTCCAGATCAGCTATCGTCCGACTCACTTTCAATATACGATCATACGCTCGCGCGGAGAGTCCCTGCTTGATCATCGCTCGCTCCAGCATCTGTTCGCTTGCTGTATCGATCTTGCAGTGCTTGCGAATCATTCGCGGTGTCATCGCTGCATTCGAGAAGATCTTCTCACCGGCAAAACGATTCAACTGTCTGGCTCGCGCTGCTATGACGCGCTGTCGGATCCTGTCCGAACTATCCGTCTCTGGCGCATCTTCTCCGACCAGCTCGCGAAACTTAACCGCCGGTACATCGATGTGAATATCGATCCGGTCCAACAATGGGCCGGAGATACGTCCGACGTAACGCTGGATCTGAATCGGTGAACATCGACACTCACGCGTCGGGTCGTTCCAGAACCCACAAGGACACGGATTCATTGCCGCTGCCAGCATGAACGACGCCGGGAAAGTTAAAGACATAGCCGCCCGACTAATCGTCACTCGCTGATCTTCCAGTGGCTGACGGAGTACCTCCAAAACACTTCGATCAAACTCTGGCAGTTCATCTAGAAACAAGACTCCCTGGTGAGCAAGTGATACTTCTCCTGGCCGTGGTACAGCGCCGCCTCCAATCAGACCGGCGTCGCTGATGGTGTGATGAGGAGAACGAAACGGACGTTCAGTTACTAATCCTGAGCGACCCGTTAGACCAGCGACTGAATGAATCTTGGTTAACTCAAGCGCTGCTTCAAACTCGAGTGGCGGCAAGATCGTGGGCAGTCGTTTGGCCAACATTGTCTTGCCCGATCCGGGTGGGCCAATGAGCAGGATGTTGTGACCTCCTGCGCTTGCTATCTCCAAAGCCCGCTTTGCTGAGATTTGTCCGCGCACTTCTTTGAAATCCACTGAATAGTGTTCTGTTCTGTTGAGAATCACGGAAGCGTCGACCTTGAGCGGAAGTGGAGGATTGGGCGATCTTAGTGCTGCGATAAGGTCGACCGCACTGCGCAGATCAGCTACCGGATAAACATTGATTCCTGAAACTACGGCAGCCTCTTTGGCATTCTCCTCGGGTAATACCAGATGTCGGATCATCGCCTCACGCGCAAGGATCGCGATTGGCAGGGCACCTTTGATTGCACGCACGCGGCCGTCGAGTGAGAGTTCACCGACGCACAACATGTGAATCAGGTTTTCACTTTCCGCAAGATCGGCGTTGGCGCCAAGGATACCGAGCGCGATTGGCAGATCAAAGCTGGCTCCTTCTTTGCGCACGTCGGCTGGCGCGAGGTTGATTGTTGTTTTCTGGAATGGAAAGAAGAACTGGCAGTTTTGAATTGCTGCCCTGATGCGTTCACGCGATTCGCGAACTGCAGCATCGGGTAAACCGACAATTGTTACGGTTGGTTTGTCTTCACCTTCACTGCGAGCTGGAGTGATGTCGACTTCAATGTCGACGAGATCAGCGTCTATGCCGTAGACGGCTGCTGAGAGTGTGCGAAAGAGCATGTGAGGCGCTCCTAACTTAGTTTTTAGTTTTGCTGTGCTGGTGAGTGGGCGGAGTATAGCTGAAAGTGGTCAGAGATGAAACGAATAGATCTTCCTCTGCTCACACGGCGTTTTGCGAACCTGCGGTTTTTCATGCCAACAAACCCGTACCGCAAAGGTACCTCTGTTGCCAATCACGACAAACTAAAGTTTATCGGACAAAAAAGCGCGCCCGGGATTCCCGGACGCGCCTTGATGAGTATTCTGTCTAAGTTGTTAGCGGCGTCGCGAGGGAGCGGGTGCGCCGGGGAGTTTAACTTCCTGGCCAGCCCGGAGTTCTGAATCTGCAGGAATACCGTTCAAGCGAGCCAGGTCGTTTGCGTCGAGATTGTGAGCGCCGGCGATCTTCCGAATCGTGTCGCCTTTGCGAGCCTTGGTTCTGCTCAACGCAGGAGTCGTTGTTTCTGCTTCACCCTTGGCCCTAACCCAACGGGTAAGTTTGACGTTGCTATTGGGAACTACAAGCTTCGTTGTTGACTTCAGGTCGACACCAGCATTCATGGCCTGGAGTTGTGCGACGCTCAGACCGGTTCGACCCGCCACGTTCTGGAGATCCTCGCCAGGCGCCACCGAAATCACGCGAGCTGTCTCTCGTTTGTCAGGAGAAATTCTCTTTAGCAATGAATTAGCGCGGCCCGCCGGAATACGAACGTTATAAGCATCACCACGTGGTGTTGTGTCGCGCTTCAGTTCCGGATTCAAACTGCGAATGTGATCGACAGTCGTGTCGCTCGCATCAGCTATAAGTTGAAGACTCGTCACAGTAGGAACCTGGACGATGTCGTAAACCATGGGAGGTTCCGGCTTGATGCCTTTGAAGCCATATTTCTCAGGATTCTTCGCAATTAGAATTACGGCGAGAATATTAGGAACGTAGTTGCGAGTCTCTTGCGCAATATAGGGATAGATCATCCAGAAGTTCGCAGTGCCTGCACGAGCGATGGCCCGATCGATGTTACCGGCGCCAGTATTATAGGCACCCATGGCCAATTCCCAGTTGCCGTTGTAACGCTTCGCAAGATCTTTCAGGTGGCGAGCGGAAGCACGCGTAGCTTGCTCGAAACTATTTCGCTCATCGATGTAGGCAGTCTGTTTGAGACCGTATGCGCGACCTGTACCTGGAATGAACTGCCAGAGGCCGGAAGCTGCCGCCGAGGAGTAAGCCTTTTCTTTCCACGCACTCTCAACTTGTCCCAACCACGTTACGTCCGCTGGCACACCTTCCTGCGCGAAGATTGTTCGCGCAAGTTTCATGTAGCGACCGGATTTACGAAGACCGTTTTCCATCGTCGATCGGCCACGGCCCTGGTAATACTTGATGTAACCCTGGATTAACGGATTTAGAGTAAATGCAAAATTGACGTTGCCAGCCGCGTCTTCGAGCGCCTTGACGTCGGCGTCGGTTACCTCCGTCTCTTCTCGCGTCAGCACCAACTTGCTGAGTTCATCAAGTGGTGATGGTTCAAATTTCTGATCGCGAAAACCGACGATTGATGGCGGTACGGGTTTGGGATCCTGGGTGTTCTGAGCCACTAACACTGCGGAGTTGTTGGGAACGGCTGGAGCTTGCAGTGGAACTTCTTCGCGGTAGATACGCTCAACCAACTCAAGGTAGAAGACCTGAACTTTCTGACTAGCGCGTACATCAAATCCCGACTCAAGAATTGTATCGACAGCTTTATCAAACTCATCTCGCGCCTGTTCGCGTTTACTGTCTTCGAGATTAAGTTTGCCTTTCTTGAAGTGGTCTTCGGCCTTCGCGATTAACCTGGTAATGCGCGCGTCAGCTTGTTCTACTTCATTAGGGATGGACCGGGCAGATGAAGCCGCAGGAATTTGGGCAAAACTAATGACCGGTGTAGCGACGAGCGCCGCTAATAAAGCCACACGGGGCATCAAACGAGGGAAGCTCGCTGACATGTATTCGTCGTACTCCTTCAATGGTTGGGTTGTGAACCGTCGAGGTGACTTCCGTGCATTGAGTTAGAAAGCCTCATCGGGGCAAATTCACAAAGGTTAGCGGTAGCTAACGGCTCCTTCAATGATTCGATAAATCAATGACTCTTAACAACTAAGGAGCCAAAATCACTTTGGAGGTTACCACACGGTTTTTTAGGGTGTCAAACAAACCCCTACTCTCAAACAGACAAAGAAACGGTTAACTTTTCCACCGAAAGTTGGCCCGTCCCAAGTTACAGATGCGCACCTCTTCGGTCGGGTTGTGCACCTTCAGAAAAGTTAACGCCCGATACTTTCATTCCGTTGCAAAAAAGTCGGCACCTCACTCGCCGTGCTTCTGATCGGCAGTTCAGCTTTCTTAAGATCGCTCGAAGCATCAAATTCGTACAGGATGGTTTTGAATACGTTTCGAAACAAAATGTCATCTCTCCCAAAAGCAACGGTTCTATTGCCATAAACCTCGTAGTCGCGGATGGAACGAGTTTTGCCAAATTCTTCCCAGGCATGCTCTCCCTAGTTCAACAGAAACGCAGCCCAATTTGGACCAATTAGAGGCGTAAGCTAAGGAAATTCTATGTCGACAGCCATCAAGGAAGCAGACGTTCGTCAATTCCCGAGATCCGTCGAAAGGGAGACTCAACCGACAAAACCCCAGGTCTTCTTTAATCGCGAGTTGAGTCTTCTGGAGTTTCATGCACGCGTTTTGGAAGAGGCCTTCGACCACCAAAACCCAGTACTCGAACGGCTGAAGTTCCTGGCAATCTTCTCGTCAAATCTCGACGAGTTTTTCATGATTCGCATCTCCGGCCTAAAAGAGGAGGTCGAGCAAAATGTAACGACCACTTCCGCCGATGGCCTGACTCCGGCGCAGCAATTAGAGAAACTACGAGAAAGAATTCTTCCACTCGTAGAAACCCAGTCACGCACACTTTGCGAAGAAGTGCTGCCAGAGTTGAAACGAAACGGCATCGAGATAACTGATTACCAGTCGCTGAGTCGGTATGAACAGCAAGCGCTGAAAGAATATTTCAATGAGAAGGTTCTCCCGGTAGTGACGCCATGTGCTGTCCACCCAAGTCANNATCTCGGATTGATGGTAAAAGCGCCTGCAGGAAAACCTTTCGGACCCGGACAGACTCCCGAGCCGCGCTTTGTGAGAATCAAAGTTCCATCCCTGGTACCAAGACTAATTCCAGTTGGATTGTCGGGATCCAAATTCATTTTGGCTGAAGACTTGATCGAGGCGCAGAAGGAAACGCTCTTTCCGGGAATGGAGTTAAGCGCTTCTCATCGTTTCCGCGTTACCCGCGACGCTGACATCGAAATCAGGGAAGAAGAAGCTCAGGATCTTTTGAGCGTCATTCAGGAAGAGTTGCGGCAGAGACGCTTCGGCGCTCCGGTACGCCTGGAAGTCTCAAATGAGATGCCGGCCGAGATGATCGACTACTTAAGCGAGTCGCTCAACTTGGATGAAACAGATGTGTACAAAATCGATGGACCACTTGCAGTCCAGGAATTGATGGCACTGTATGACAGCGACCGGCCAGAACTAAAGGATGAACCATTCGTGCCGGTTGTTCCGGAATGGACCTCAAAGCACGAGTCGATTTTCGACGCTATCAGCGAGCGCGAGCGTTTGGTCCATCATCCTTACGACTCCTACGACTGTGTTACCGAGTTCATCAACCAGGCCGTAGCTGACGAGGACGTGGTTGCTATCAAAATCTGTTTGTATCGAACCGGCCCCGCCTCTCCAATTCCACCAGCACTAATTCGAGCAAGCGAAAAAGGCAAACAAGTTACTGCGTTGATCGAGTTGAAGGCGAGATTTGATGAGGAGCACAACATCGAGTGGGCTCAAAAACTCGACCAGGCAGGCGTACACGTGGTCTACGGAGTGATGGGACTAAAGACACATAGCAAACTCACACTGGTTGTGAGACGCGAAGGGGATAAACTGCGGCGCTACGTTCACGTCGCTTCGGGTAACTACAACCCGACTACATCCTGCACGTATACCGATTTGGGAATGTTTACAGCCGACGAAGCAATCGGTCGTGATGCGACTGAGTTATTTAACTTTCTTACGGGGTACTCGCAGCAAAGTGAGTATCGAAAATTGATGGTGGCGCCGGTAAGTTTCGCGCTATTTGATCGAGAGATCGAGCATCAACGGGCCGGCAGACCCGCCCGAATAGTCGCGAAGTTCAACAGGCTGGCAGATCAAGATATCATCCAAAAACTCTACGAAGTTTCCCAGGCGGGAGTGCAAATCGATTTGATCGTGCGGGGTATTTGTATGCTGCGTCCTGGCATACCCGGCTTATCAGAAAACATAAGGGTCCGTAGCGTCGTTGGGCGATTCCTCGAACACAGTCGTGTTTTCTATTTCGCCAACGGCGGTGATGAAGAGCTGTACATTGGCAGTGCGGACTGGATGGCTAGAAACTTGAAGCATCGGATTGAAGTGGTGTCGCCGGTCAGCGACCAAAACTCGAAACGCTATCTCAAGGACGTCCTGCTCGAAGCATATCTTCGCGACAACACTCGAGCGCGCGAGCTGCAATCAGATGGCAGTTATCGACCCGTTTCAGAAAAAGCGAAACAAGAATTCGATAGTCAAACGTATTTCTTCCAACGTTCCCGAAGTAATGCTTAACGCCCGTTATTATCCCTCGAAGTAGAAAGTTCCCCGTTTTAAAACCCCAATCTTCGGCAGCCTTGAAAAAGGCGGCCGTGTGACTTTTTGCTTATCGGAGATCCGCCATGATGCGTGTAACAAGACTGCGAATCATCGTTCTTTTGACTTTGATCTTTTCTCTATCGGCAATCGATGTTGGTTTGGCAAAAACCAAGAAGGAAAAGAAAGAAAATCCCAAAGGCGTACCGGTCTTATGGCGCAAACCCACTAACATTGGTTCGCGCGATCTGTACCTTGGACCAGGTGGTAGTGCGATGCGACCCGATCTTCGGCGCTTAACCTTTCTAAAAGAGGAAAAGGGTGGCTACTCAAAGAAGTATCGCGTGCGCGATGCATCCGGACGAACATGGGTAGTAAAGGTAGGGAATGAAGCACAGTCCGAAACTTCAGCCGTTCGATTGCTATGGGGCCTGGGCTATTTGACTGAGATCAACTATCTCGTTCCCAGCGTCACCATTCCCGGCAAAGGAACTTTCACCAACGCACGCTTCGAAGCGCGACCCGACAATTGGAAGCGGGTGGAGGAGTGGAAGTGGAAACAGAATCCTTTTTTAGGAAAGCCAGAGTTTCAAGGTCTGAAGATTATGATGGCTTTAATTAACAACTGGGACCTGAAGGACTCGAACAACCAGATTATCCAACTCAACAACGGTCGCGATGAACTGCATTACATCATCAGCGATCTCGGCGCAACTTTCGGACATGCCAGCACAACCCCACTTTTTTGGCGTATCACCCGCAGTCGAAACAACCCGAACAAATATGCCAAGGCTGACTTTTTCGAAAAAGTAAAAGGCAATCAGGTGGTCCTTCATTTCGGAGGAAAGAATCGCGGCCTTCTTAACGGTATCTCGGTCCACGACGCAACCTGGATAGCCAGTCTCCTGGCCCAATTGAGTGACAGTCAAATTCGTGATGCCTTTCGTGCGGCGAACTACACGCCAGCCCAAATCGATCTACTTACATCGACTGTGCGCGACCGATCTAATCAACTTTTGAACCTGGAACGAGTGAGTAGGAACAGATGAAAACCACTAATAGACGTAAAGAAATCATTACGCTGATTGTTGTTTTCGTCGGCGTGCTTTTAATAAGCGCGCTTGCCGTCTACTTGATTGGCAACAATCAACGGCCCGCTCCAGTTACACAAACGGAACAGGTCGGCGACCAGGGTAGTAAAGCAGTTGAGCCAGATAGAACAGCTGAGCGCAGAAGCACACCTGCGAACCAGCAAACGGGAACGTTCTTTGATCGCATTTTCGGAACCCAAAACAACGAGGCGTTCCTGCAAAGTGAACGTTGGGTGGAAAACGTTGGAAGGCTTGCTCTGCGACTGATGTTGGCCGCAGTGCTGGGTGCGGCTCTCGCATTCAGACCACGCAAGCGCAGCCTGGCCTTAAAGCCGAATCCTTATGTGTCTCAGACACAGATCCTGCTGGCGATAGTTGCAGCCGCGTTAATGATCATAGTTGGCGACAACGCGGCACGAGCGTTTGGTATTTTCGCAGCAGTTTCTTTAGTTCGCTTTCGAACCAACATCCGCGATCCTAAAGAGATCACAGTGTTATTGATAAGCCTGGCGCTCGGACTTGCAGCCGGTGTGGGACGCTGGGATTTAGCATTTGTTCTCACGGGGTTTTCGCTCATCGTGTTGTGGCTGATGGAATGGCGCGAGCCGCAATTGATTTCGCGATCGATGGAGGTAAAAGTCTCCACTCGCAACGGCTTCGATGCAGAGCTGCGAACCCTGGATCGCGACGTCACCGAAGAGTCACCAGGCTCGTTGATTTTTGCGGTCGATATCAGTCCGACGGTGACTACGGATGAGTTGAGTGAAGATATCCTTCGGTTGGATGGTCGCCACGTTGAAGGGATCGTGTGGGATCAAAAGAAGAGTTACTCGTATCTGTATCAGTAAACCGGAAAGTAAAAGCCCACGAGGTCTAAACACTCGTGGGCTTTTGTTGTATTGCTAAAACGTGATTACTACTACTGCTTGTTACCAAACTGCGTTGCCGCTGCAGCATTGGCGTTCTGTTGAAAACTGACCGAGTAGTCCTCAACAAACTTCTTCATGTTGCCATGACCCCAACGGGTGTAAAAATCGAAGTCTTTCATCTCTTTG
This sequence comes from Acidobacteriota bacterium, assembly GCA_003222935.1. Taxonomy (GTDB): domain Bacteria; phylum Acidobacteriota; class Blastocatellia; order Pyrinomonadales; family Pyrinomonadaceae; genus PSRF01. The sequence continues at coordinate 33,087 of QHXL01000016.1, read as the reverse complement.
TAAACCTGCTCGAAATTCCAGTTGTAATTATTGAAGCGATAAACAGCTCCTATCACACCAGTCCGATGTCGGCCGCCGGCACAGTGAACGTAAAACTTGCCCGTCGAAGGATCGGCTATGAGTTTCATGAACTGTTCGATCGAAGAGGTCTCCGGGTAGTCCTTGTCGCTCATTGGAATATTTACGTAACGCATTCCAAGAGCTTCAGCCGCAGGTTTTTCGTAGGCCGTCGGATCATTGCGTAAATCGATGATTGTCTTAATTCCAAGGTCAGCTAATTGTTTGTACTGGTCTTCCTTCGGTTGTGCACCACGGAAAAATCGATCATCCATTTGGCCAAAGTTCTTAATTGTTACGTTGTTAATACTGGCGCTGGCGAAGCTCTGCGCCATTGCGCTCCCGGACATTGCTACGATTAGAGCGATAACGAATAGAAAAAGGGAACGTACTTTCATTCTAACTCCTTGAGATCTTTACCTTGCGGCAGTTAAGGGGCAAAAATCGAAACCGATAACTTGTTTATACTAAACGCTGAATCGGGGCGGTTTGCTGAAATTGTTCGACTTGGAACGCGCGTCCAGGAGACGCAAATCAGAACCAGCGACTATGATTCCAGAAACCGGGTCTCAGTTGCAAACAATTTTACGCCGGCCGAGCATTTGCCGCCTGGGGCATTCTTTGAGGCCGCGTACCTGAAGACACCGGTGGAAGCACCTTGTCTTTCAGCGCTTCGCGAAAGACTTGCCTCATATTTTCAACAAAAACAAAGCGAATATCCTTTTGGAACTTCGTCCAAATCCCTGCGATTCTGTTGCGGGAGGATTATAGTCGAAACTCGAGCCCGGCGCGCGGCCAGAACCTTTTCCTTTACGCCACCGATTGGTAAAACGTTCCCTCGCAATGTAATTTCGCCCGTCATCGCCACATCCTTTCGGATAGCGCGTGCCGACAAAGCGGACACCATGGCCGTTGCTAGAGTTATCCCCGCCGAAGGACCGTCTTTGGGAATGGCGCCTTCCGGAATGTGTATGTGGAGGTCGTAATTGCTGAAGTCTTCCTCAGGGATGTCGAGTTCTTTGGCGCGCGACTTTGCGTAAGAGTAGGCAGCCTGAGCTGACTCACGCATCACCTCACCGAGTTGTCCGGTCAGTACGAGGTTTCCCTTCCCTTTCATTTTCAGCGCTTCGATGAAAAGCACGTCACCGCCAACCGCAGTCCAGGCGAGACCAGTCGCTACTCCTATTTGATCTTTCTTGAGTGCTTCTTCAGGAATAATCTTCGGTGCGCCTAAAAACTCATGCACATTTTTTAAGGAAACACGAATTGTCCCTTTGTTTCCTTCGGCGATCCGGCGCGCGACTTTTCTACAGATTCTTCCTATCTCGCGTTCGAGTTGTCGTAATCCGGCTTCCTGCGTGTACTGCTGAATGATGGTTATCAGCGCTGTCTTTGAAATATTCAGCTCACGGGGTGTGATCCCGTTCTCTTCCATCTGCTTCGGTAAGAGGTGTCTGATGGCGATTTCGCGTTTCTCTTCTTCTGTGTACCCGGCCAGACGGATAACTTCCATGCGATCGCGAAGTGCTGGCTGAATCGTGTCGAGCACGTTCGCAGTGGTCATGAAAATCACATTTGAAAGGTCGAAAGTGACGCCCAGATAATTGTCACGGAAACTGTTGTTCTGTTCCGGATCCAAAACCTCCAGCAGTGCCGACGACGGATCGCCACGGAAGTCAGCACCGACTTTGTCGATCTCATCGAGCATGATCAACGGGTTGTTTGTTCCCGCTTGTTGCACAGCTTGAATGATTCTTCCCGGCATGGCGCCCACGTACGTCCGTCGATGACCACGAATTTCAGCTTCATCATGTACGCCGCCAAGTGATAGCCGAACAAACTTTCTATCAAGCGCCCGGGCGATTGAACGACCAAGTGATGTCTTACCCACTCCTGGAGGTCCAACCAGACAAAGAATTGGTCCTTTTGGCTTTTCTTTAAGTTTGCGAACCGCGAGTGCTTCGATAATTCGATCCTTTACTTTTTCCAAACCGTAGTGATCTTCATTCAGAACCTGCTCTGCTTTTTTCAACTCCAAATTATCAACAGAAGATCGCGACCATGGTAGGTCAGTCATGATCTCCATCCAGTTGCGCAGGGTGGCTGTTTCAGCCGCGTCCGGATGCATCCGTTCCAGCTTCTTCAGTTGCCGCAGTGCCTCTTCCTCCGCTGGCTTCGGCATTTTGGCCGTTTCGATCTTCTCTCGAAACTGAGCAATCTCCTCAGCAAGTTCGTTGCCCTCGCCGAGTTCGGTTTGAATCGCTTTCATCTGCTGACGAAGATAAAACTCCCTTTGCGACCGGTCGATGTCAGCACGTGCCTGGGTATTTATTTCCTGCTGAACCGTTAGGACTTCGATCTCTTTGTTAAGCAGTTCGTTGACGCGTCGCAGACGTGCAGTCGTGTCGGCTATGTCCAATACTGACTGTGCGTCTTCTACTTTTAATTCAAGATTCGACGCGGAGAGATCTGCCAAGCGACCGGCATCGTCGAGATTAGCGATGATTGCCATCACTTCGGGAGAAATGTTTTTCCCGAGGTTGATGGCCTTTTCCATTGATGCTCGAACATTTCGAACCAGCGCCTCAACCTCAAGCGACCGTTCCGGCGGAAGAATTTCCTGCATCACGCTAACTTGCGCGCGAAGATACTCGCCACTGGTGTCAACCGAACTAATATGAGCGCGCGATAGCCCCTGGACGAGGATACGTATTCGTCCGTCCGGCAACTTGAGCATGCGCATGATCACTGCGGCAGTGCCGACTGAATAGAGGTCTTCACCGCCCGGCTCTTCTTTGTCCAAATCCTTCTGTGAAGCGAGAAGGATCATTCGATTTTCACCTAGCGCTTCATCAACAGCTCGAATCGATTTCTCCCGCGAAACAAACAGCGGCACGATCATGAAGGGATAAATAACAATGTCGCGAAGCGGTAAGACCGGCAGTTCACTCGGGATCTGTAGCTGCTGGTCAGTTTCGGTAGTATCAATCGCTTCGGTAAATTCGGGTTCTTTAACTATAGCCATAATTGCATCACCTGTTTCGGCAACTCGCCATTCAAACTACGAGGTTGATTCCTTTTCCTTGTTGACGACCTCGACTAAAAACTCGCCACCTCGACGGTCCTGGAGTTTAGGTAGTCGGATATAAAGAACACCATCTTCAAGTTCAGCCTCGGCGCCAGGAATATTGATGGTCCACCTGAGAGGCACGATTCGATTGAACTTTCCGTAACTACGTTCGGAGCACAAGTAAGAGATGATTCGTCTTCTTGCTGGTCGCCTCTTCTTCTCACCCCAAATCTTCAACTTGGTGTTGCATAGTCCAATCTTGATCTGTTCCGCCGCTACTCCAGGAAGTTCGACTCGCAGACAGATAGCGTCGGACGTTTCGGTCAGATCCACGGGCGGCGCCCACGCGCCCGAAGCTAATGGATTGTCGGCCTCGGCGATCCCTCAGCCGTTGTAGTTCCAGCCGTTCAAGTCCTGTTGCTCTTACGGGTTTGATCATCGATTTGTACAGCTTACTTTCGACCCACCTGTCCAGCAGCTCTGTTACGCACCAGATGCTTGAGCTCAGTCATAAACTCCGAAACATCTTCGAACTCAAGATACACCGATGCGAATCGCACATAGGCGACCTTATCCAATTCTTTTAAACGACGCATTATCATCTCACCTATTTTACTAGTTGGTCGTTCGCGCTCGGATGACTCCTGTACATACTTTTCAATTGCATTAACAATGCTGTCGAGTTTGGTCGACGGTACAGGACGTTTCTCACAAGCTCGCAACAAACCTGCCATTACCTTATTGCGATCAAAAGTCTCGCGTCGGCCGTCTTTCTTGACCACCATATAAGGAATCTCGTCGATTCTTTCATATGAGGTAAAACGTCGTTCGCAACGCAAACACTCTCGACGGCGACGAATTGCATCACCCTCCCGAGATTCACGCGAGTCGACTACTTTATCTTCTAGATAGGCACAGAATGGACATTTCATATCAGTTGAACCCTCACTGGTTGGTTCGAAAAGCTCTCAATCACCTACAACACCGCTAACGCTTAAGCTTCGCTCGGCTTGGGCTCGGGCAAATCTTCGTCTTCCACCACGTGTTCCACGGCTTCAGGTGTTGTAAGTGCACGAAGTTTGGAAAAGTTGAGATCACCCTTGATTAGATAGAAGAAACCAAAAATAGCCGCTGGTCCAAAATCAATAACATGAATGAAAATCGAGATAGCCGCGGCGGTGTCCGGATCGACACCAAGAAATATGAGTGCTGCAGCTGTCGCGGCATGAAAAGCACCCGCAGCGCCACCGGGAGTTGGGACTAACGAGCCCACGAGCGAAAAGCCCAGGACGAAGATTGTTTCTGAGAGACCAAAATGGAGGCCAAACGCTCTTATTACAAGAAGATTCGCACAAGATATACCGAGCCAAAGCGCAACCGTCCACCCAATTGTTTCGGCTAGCTCTGCGAAATTGACCAGGACACGCAAGGCGCGAGCTAGTTGTTCCAGCGTGCTGATAATTAGCTTAGTGATTCTTCGAGGAATGAATTGCCATCGGTCGAAAAGTTTGGTGAACGCGTCAACTACCGTCTGTGACCTACGGCGAAACCAGATCAGCATCACAATTCCGAAAATGGCCAGCAGTAGCAGACCAACTCCCAAAGCTCTTATTTTTGCGAAATCAGCGAGTAACGACGCTGGCGGCTTAAACCAAAGGAGATTGATTGCGAATAAAAGGATGACAGCCATCATGTCGTAAATTCGCTCAATCATGATGGTTACAAATGAAGCGCTCGGCCTCACTCGGGGATCTCGCATTGGTAAAACAACTGGGCGTACTACTTCACCGGCACGGCCTATCAGGAATACAGCACTGAAACCGATGGCCGTCGCGGCAAACAGGTCAGCGATTCGAGCAGGTCCCAACGGTCGGAGAAGAGCTCCCCAACGTAAGGCACGTATCACGTAGGCGACGCTGATGATCGCGGTCGCAAGAATTAGTAGATAAGGGTTGGAGTTGCGGACGGCGTGGCTTACCTGAGCCCAATCAAGTTTGCGACCAAACCACCAAAGGAGCGCAGCCGCCAGTAAACAGAGCGCGGCGAACTCGAGGTATTTGCGATAGGTGTGCGCTTTCAAGTTTCGTGACCAGCCGAGCGTTGAGTCCATCAAACTTGACTTCTAATTAACTAAACCACAACATATTGGGCCGTTCGCAAAGGCTACTACAGCTTAGTACTTAGGGCAAGAATGGCTTTTAGAGACGCGTTCGGCGTCATTCAAGACCGCCGCAAGTTTGTTCGGAACTTTACTCTTAGACGCGTCGTAATCCGCTGTTGACAAGGGTTTGCCACCTTGCCGGGATTTCAAAACTGTTTGTAGCCGGAGAAAAATAGGGTGGGGGCTGTTAAGGTTTTGGCAGTCAGCGAAGGAGCCGAACTGGTTCGCAGGTGTCGCGCAGGCGACGGCGCGGCTTGGGAGGAAATTGTCCAGAATTACTCCCGTAGAATCTACAATCTCGCTTACCGCTTTACCTCTCGAGCCGACACTGCAGAAGATTTGACCCAGGAAGTTTTTGTAAGGGTTTACCGTTCTTTGGATCAATACGATCCTAAGCAAGGTGACTTGCAAAACTGGTTGATGCGGCTAGCTCGCAACTTGATAATTGACGACTACCGAAAACGCCAGCGAACGCCGCATGACAATCACGCAGACGATCTTGCAGACCATAGTTATCATCTTCATTCGCGCACCGACACGGTGCAGCAAGAGATGGAACGACGTGAACTCGGCGTTCAGGTTCAAGCCGGTATTGACAAGCTTTCGCCGGACCTGCGCACGTGCGTAATCCTGCGGGACATTGAAGAACTGAGCTACCAGGAGATTGTGGACCTGTTGCGGATACCTGAAGGTACAGTGAAGTCGAGAATCAACCGGGGAAGAATTGAGCTGGCAAAGATTCTGCGTCGCATGAAAGTTGTTGCGATGAGTGAGACGTAAGATTTTTACCTTTCGCGGGGAGCGAATGGGCGGTGAAATAAAGTGGGGCAGGAAGTGAAAAGATAATGCTTTGTTCGGAATTCGAGGATCAATTAACTGACTATATCGAGGGCGTAGTCGGCCCAGACATTAGCCGTCAAATGGCAGAGCACGCGATGCGCTGCCCGGTATGTCACGAAACTCTTTCCGCGGTGCGCAGCACAGTGGAAGCGTGTCGCGTCGCGCCGGTGCCCATGCCTTCAAGAGAACTGGAAGCGCGCATTCTGCAGAGAACGATTCCTGAATCGGCAATGAACTGCGTTGATTTTGAAGAGTACTTGACTGACTACCTGGATGGATTCTTACCGGCGAATTTGTATCACCGGTGGGAACGACA
>QHXL01000016.1:26054-26521 GCA_003222935.1 Acidobacteriota bacterium | reverse complement strand
TGCAAGCCACGCTGGGAACAATCGTTCCTCAGGAAGTAAGAGCGCCCTGGACGTCTCGAGCGGCGTCGTGGTTGCGATACTGGTTGGATCCAATTGTTTCGCCACAATTGGCTTCGGTAGCCACGATGTTGTTGGTAGCTGTCCTGGTGTTGACGAATACTGTTTCAGCAGACGGATCGATAAGTGGTCTTTACAACAAGAGTCTTCAGCTTGCTGAACAGGCCGGCGGAAAATCGAATGTGGAAGTTAACCAGCTAACAGATGATCTGAAACAGTTGGTTGAACCTAAAGAACAAAAGCCGGCACCGTCTCCACCAAAGGAAGAAGACAATCAGTCAAAAGAACAGAATAAAGCTGGTGCAAAACCCGCTGATAGCAACAAACGTTAAGGAACAGAGGCGTAAAGAACGACAATGATGTACTGCGGCTACCATGCTAAGAATCCTGCGGTGGTTCAGTGCAATCAG
>QHXL01000016.1:8633-25998 GCA_003222935.1 Acidobacteriota bacterium | reverse complement strand
TATTACGACATCACGCCACTCCGTCGCACATAATTCGCAGAAGGAGTTCGCCTTTTGTCGCCACACTCTTGTCGTTTGTTCCCGGCTTAGGTGCGGCCTATAACGGACAAACTTCGAAAGCGATTGTCCACTTCGCGATTTTTGCCAGCTTTTTCCAGATGGCTGTGCTCATCCCGACAGTTCACTTCTTTCTTCTGGGAGTACTCGGTACCTGGTTGTTTGCCGCGGTCGATGCTTGCCGGACTGCCCAGTTGATGCGAGCTGGTTTGTCACCTGAGGCTGAAGAAGATGTGATCGCTCGTCGACTCTACGGGAATCCTTTTGCGTGGGGAACGACACTAATAATCATCGGGACGATGTTTCTGCTGCACACGCTGTTGGGCGTACAACTTCCAATAAAAGAGTTGTTGCCGGTGGCGCTTGTAGCACTTGGCGCATATATGCTGTTTGATTATTTGCGACGCGCAAAGTCATCCGATCGAATAGTTCGTTTCGATTCACGTCGACCACCGCCGTCGGTGGTAGCATCGACCCGTCCGGTTGACACTGCAGTATTTCGCACAGGGGAAACGACTGAGTTATCGCGTCGTGATCCCCTGCCTTTTGAACGTAGGTCTTAATCTGATCGTAATCATTGGTCTAGGAGTTCTTTATGTTGGGAATGCTCAAGGTTTTTGGACGGCTGGGTGGCATAATCGCTTTGATTCTTTTGATCGTAGCATTGTTGAAACAGTTAGTGGCGCTGGTTGGATTCTTGATCGTCGCAATCAAAGTAGGTGTAGTCGTAATTTTCGTCGCGCTCATAGTATTGATTGGTCTGGCAATTTGGCGTGAGCGTTGTAATAGACGACGAGAGCGCAACGAGTTCTAGCCTAGCTCTTCTCGAAATTAATCCGGGCTCTGGGAACACGATGTTCGCGGAGCCCTTTTCGTTTGTGCAACTGCGAAAATCTCCAAGATTACGCTGTTTTATTAGCTATCCGTAACTCTTCACAAGTTGCAACACCAGTTGGCCTGTGGTAGGGTCACGGCTGCTTGCAGCACCGTCCGGATGGATTTCACCTCGGAGGGACCTTGGGGTTTTCAATCTATCCGCTGCAACTCTTCAAGTAGGTTCATTAGACCTTCTAAAAGTTTAAGTTAGCGCAATTCGCTTTTGGCGAGTTTGTGCCTTTTGGTTGCTGACGCAGCCTCGGATTTACGCGACAGCAAATAAGGAGCACGTCCGGATGGCCCAAGAAGACCGTTTCTACGCATTTATAATTGCCCACACTTCTCGATCTCGCGCCCGAGTACAAAGAATAAGAGTCGACAAAAGAGTAGTAACAATCTCAGCAGTAGTCTCGCTGGTTATCATGGCTGGCCTGGCATACGGCTTTTATGGTTTGACCCAGCAGGCTGCCCATCTCCGCACTGAAATGGAGAATCAACGTCTCCGAGCTGAGAATGATCGACAACGACAGGAGTTGGAAAAACTCAACAACCGTGTCGAGAAGGTCGAAGATACGTCGCGCAAACTGGCAGAAAAATCAGGCGTCGTACAGGACGAGAAAACTCCGACTGGAACGGGAGGCCCTGAGCTGCCTTTGGATGAAATGGGGCTCGCGACACTTACTGCAAAGATGAGTCGCCTCGAGGAAGACATGCGCGCTTACGAAGAAGTACTCCGCAAGCATGGGTACGTACCGACGATTTGGCCCGTAGACGGAAAGCTTGAAGGCGGTTTTGGCGGACGCCGAAATCCATTTGGCGGCAGCGGCTATGAGTTTCACACCGGACAGGACATCGAAGCGCCCATGGGTGCACCAGTAATAGCCGGAGCAAGTGGAAAAATTTCCTTTGTTGGCTGGCAAAATGGCTACGGTCAACTCGTTATCGTCGACCATGGAGGTGGCCTGTCAACTCGATATGGTCACCTGTCGCACATTGATGTAGATATGGGACAGCAGGTCTCTCGCGGACAGCTTGTCGGGAAGGTTGGATCAACCGGACGATCCACTGGCCCCCACCTTCATTACGAGGTCCGAATCAACGATCAGGCCGTAAATCCGCTGCAATATCTCTTAAGTAGTTCGTGGAAATAAGTTCTGGAACCTGGGTCGTATTGGTAGTGTATTAATGGCGCGTAGCCGTAAGGTCAACAGGCCTGAGATTTAACTGGCTTTTTGTATTGACAGTCCCAATTAATTTCGCTTAGTATGCGCCTCGTTTTTGATGCAGGGCAGGATTTATCTCAGTTCCCCGCAAACCCGATTCAAAAGCTTTACTGCAATGAGTTTTGTTAGTTTTGCCCCTGTAAGTCTGTGCATGCTGAATTAGCGCGCCCCGCGCTTTTCATCATGCATTTTTTGTTGGTTGTGTGTTTCCGTCTAGCGCCGCGTCAAGGCGCGACCCGGCTCACAAGCATTAACCTAGAAGGTGCGGAAGCCGCAGGGTTTTCATGCCTGTTTTACCGAATCGTTAGGAGGATTCGTCGTTATGTCTAGAATAACCGGTAAGGTCAAGTGGTTTAACAATTCGAAGGGTTATGGTTTTATTGAACAGCCAGGCTCTTCTGACATCTTCGTTCACTACAGCGCAATTCAGGGCGATGGCTTCAAGACTCTCGAAGAGGGCCAAGAAGTCGAGTTCGAAGTTACGCAAGGTCCGAAAGGTCCTCAGGCCGAGAAAGTGACCAAGATGTGATGTCTCCCCGGCTTGCTTTGGCAAAGCCACTAGACTTGCTTCCGGTCACGGGTCCGGAGCTCACAAATGAAAAAGGCGACCAGGTCGGTCGCCTTTTTTGTTTATCTCAGGATGATCCCTCAGTCGGCCTTAGCCTTGAAGCTAACGTGACCATTTTCGACCGACACTGAAAACTTTACCTTCTCACAACCCAGCCGTTCCTTTAGGCCATCCGCCTTTGTCGCAATGAGGCTGTGGAACCGAGGAAATGAGAGATCCTCAGTCGGCTCGCCACACTGACGTTTGGCTTCAATTAGCGAGGCGTACAAGTCCTTTACTGTCTCCACGTCCTTGTGCGGATCAGCACAAACAAATGATGACGTTTGCGGTACAGGCGGCGTCTCAAGCTTTGCGCTGGCTCGCGCGGCAGACAGGGAATCCCGACCTTCTTCACGCCCCTTCATAATGCGTCTCCACAGGTCGCGGAAAGCGTTATAACGGGCATTTAGCGAGTTGTAACGAAAGCGCTGGGCGTAAGTCAGAGTACGATCGTCGCCGAGTCGTTTGATTAATGTTTCGACTCGACCTTTTGTGTCGTAGGGAGGACGCTTGGCGGCGCCGTTAAAGAAGATGTCAAATTCGATCCTGAGGCGGCGAATGTCCTCCTCCAAACGCGTAAGCTGTTCATCGGGAGTCGGTGGAGTATCGCCACCTGTGTACTTTCTCTTGGCTTGAGCCTGCTGCTTGGCTCTTAATAGTCTGTTATCACGTATTGCCAACGGGTGCTCCTGAGGAACGAATCGTTAAGGAATTACAGGCGGGTGCGTCATGGACGCGATGCAAGTCAGTCTAGAAGTTTCAAAAGAGTTGTGTCAACTCTTTCTTAAAAGACGTGTCTTTACTCATGTTTGATTGGTCGATTGTGTCGGGATATGCTAACCACGTAAGTTCAGGACTTGTCAGGCTTCACAATTAATCCATGACTGAAACTAAAAACTCCGGCGATCCACGACTGCGCCAGGTCCCGTCCGTCGATCAATTACTGAGAACGGAAACTGCTGTTGAGCTTCGCGAAACAATCGGAATCAAACGCGTCACCTCGTTAGCACGCCTGGTAACGTCCGAGATTCGAGCTCGGATTCGTGGCGAAGAACCGAAAAGTAATGGACTCAACGCAGAAGGCTTACTCGTCGAAGCCGCACGTCGTTTGAAAGAAGCTGCGGAAAGCGAAAGTCGGATTGGTATCAGGAAGGTGATCAATGCAACAGGGGTTGTGTTGCACACGAACCTTGGCCGAGCTCCTCTCTCTCAAGCTGCAAAGCAAGCAATCGAAGAAGCTGCCGGCTACTGCACTCTCGAATACGACAGCGTGAGTGGAATGCGTGGCAAACGTGGCGCAAGAGTTGAGGCGCTACTACGAGAACTAACCAGCGCCGAAGATGCGCTTGTGGTAAACAACTGCGCCGCCGCAGCCTTGTTAATCCTTGGAGTAATTGCAGGTGACGGCGAAACATTGGTGTCGCGCGGGGAGTTGGTCGAAATCGGTGGTGACTTTCGGGTGCCTGACGTGATGGCAAGTTCGGGCACTCGAATGGTAGAAGTTGGAACAACGAACAAGACTCATCTGGACGATTACCGCCGTGCAATCACTGCAAAGACCCGGTTGATCATGCGAGTTCATCCTTCGAACTATCGCGTCATTGGCTTTGCGAGCTCTCCCGATCTTACCGAGTTGGCAACTCTTGCTCACGATCTGCGAATACCTCTGTACGAAGACGCCGGATCTGGCCAGATAAATGATCTGAGTGAGTTTGGAATCGAAGGTGAACCCGTCGTTAGTTCGCTGATCACGGGAGGAGCCGACCTTGTGTCGTTCAGTGGCGACAAGCTCCTCGGTTCAATTCAAACCGGAATAATCGTCGGAAGACGTGGCCTGGTGGATCGGCTCCGTCGTCATCCACTTTATCGAGCACTTCGCGCTGATAAGATTCGCCTCGCTGCCCTCGAGGCGACCCTCGCAGCTCACCTAAAAGGCAGTGCACTGAACGAGATTCCCGTCTTGCAAATGCTCGCGACCTCACGTGAAGAGATTGCGCAGCGCTGCCGTTCGTTGGTAAGTCAACTCGACCTCGCGAACGCCGAACTGAAAGTTGAACTTGTTGAGGGCGAGTCGGCAATCGGAGGTGGAGCCGGTCCAAATGCTAGTCTCCCCACGGTATTGCTCGCATTAAGCAGTTCAGAACGGTCGGCACAAGAACTCGAAGCTCTGTTGCGGAGTGCGTCTCCTTCAATTATTGCTCGTATTTCGGAGCAGAAAGTGCTTATTGACCTCAGAACTGTATCGCCAGACGACCAAGTTCATCTCATCGACGTGCTTAATTCTCTCTAGCTCAATGTTTTAGAGTGGATTTAACAAAGGCCAGCATTGTATAATCCGGGCTGGCTTCACATCGAAGCCTTCAACTTAGATCCTGCCAGTCAACGAAATTCTGGTTCTCGTTCTTCAATTGAATTCAACAAAACGGATAACTTCATATCTGTCTGTCTCTGGACTGTCGCTAGTCGCCGGCCTGGCAGTCTTTCTCTGTTGGTGGTCAGGAGTACTGCCAACTGTCCTGCCTGAATTCCTTGTTCCCGCAAAGAACCTGACTGAGCCACTACTGTCACCCAACCTGCCGATCGGGGCTACGGCAATCGGTTTGTTTTCGCTCGCTGTTGGACTGACGATCAAGTGCTACCGGTTTCGTAATGCCTGGTATTACCTATTAGGCTTCTATTTGATGTTTGCAGTTACTGGTGGTCTGGTTGCTCGTTACTTTGGCATTGACCTGCTAATGATTCCCTTAGCGGTTGCGGGTATTCTCACCGCGCTCCTGGTCCAAGTGAGCCTCGTATGGCAACTCGATCGACAGCTTTCAAACACCCTGTTCACACCAACCAAAGGCACTGGGATGGTTAATAATGACGAGGCTAAAACCCGCCTCACAAGCGGACTTCAACTGCTCAATGCAGTCTTGCCAATAAACGAAGCTGTAGTCTTTCAATGTGTTACGGGAAATACTTTTCAGACTGTCACGCGGTTAAAAGCGGATGGTGGCCCACAAACAGATCCGAACCGCAATTCCGTTTGGCGAGACGGGGTAAAACTTTGCGAGCGAGCGGTGTCGACAAAAGACTTCGTTTCACAGTCCGCTGAAAATGGAACCTCACACAGTGTAGCGGTTCCACTTCAACACGAAGATGAAATCGTGGGAGTTTTGCTGCTGCGGCTTGAAACTCCGTTTAGTGAAGACGATCGCAGTTTGCTTTCTGCTGTTGGTGCGCAGTTCGCCCGAAATCTAACCCGCGACAGTTTTTCCAAAAATTCCGTTAGTCCCCAACTCGGGTATTTCTCAACCGTAGGCAGTCAAAAGAAGCTGGACGCCCTTCACATCTTGCGGGCAGTAACAACTGAACAACGCTGCGAAGCAAACGCACTCGCCCAGATCAGTGATGGGGTTGCGATTGCTTATCTGGACGGAACCTTAGCCCTGACAAACGCGAGTCTCCTAACCTTCGCCGAAGTTACTTCCGAACAAGCCGCCAGCCTGAATCTTTTCCAACTGTTGAGTCGCTTCAAAACAGACATCTTTGATGAACCGGAGATCGCAGTTCGCCGCGTCCTGCAAACAGGAGTGGACTACCAGAGTGAACTCAACTTTGACGTACGAAATCAAATTCTGGGTCTGCGAATATCACTTTTGCGGGAGAATCAAACTGACTCTAATGAACCGATTGGACTCGCAGTCTTTGTTCGCGAACTAACCAAGTTCAAGGAATACGAAAAACTCAAGAGCGACATGATCTCCCTGATGTCGCACGAATTAAGAACGCCGCTTACTAGCATCAATGGTTTCGCAGAACTTCTAACAGTCGACGATACGATTCCTGAACAAGCAAAAGAGTTCGTTACGATCATCGCGAATGAATCGCAGCGAATGTCGAGGATGATTAATACCTTCCTCGCTGTGACGCAGTTGCAGCGCAAAGACAAACAAGAAGTCTTAAAGATACCGCTCCGACTCGATGAGGTAGTTCGCGACACGATTACCACCTTGCAGCCAACTGCCAAGAAAAAACGGATTCGTCTTGTGGAACAACCGGCCCATCGACTTCCTCCCGTTGCCGCTGATAAGAGCTTGATAACTCAAGCCGTGAAGAACCTCGTTAACAACGCGATCAAGTACAGTCCTGAGCGGACTACAGTAACCGTGTCGACTGCACTTGAAGCGGAAACTGTAAGAGTCTGCGTTGAGGACCGCGGTTATGGTATTCCGAGCGAAGCAAAGGATCGCGTTTGGGAAAAGTTTTATCGAGTTGTTCGTGAAGGTCAGGAGAAGGACGACGAGTCTACTGGATTGGGCTTGTCTTTTGTTCGAGAAGTTATCGAACAACACGGAGGCGCGGTCGCACTCGATTCAGAAGAAGGTCGCGGCTCGAAGTTTAGTTTTACCCTCCCACGATTGTGATGTCCGATATGCTTTGAAGCTTCTTGCAAAACTCTCATTCTCCCCGTGCTTCAGCTCGGGGTGCGGCGGAGCTCATGCAGTGAAGTAACCGTTTCAACGGTTTGCCGCCGTGGGTCAATTTCAGATACCGGCTCCAGTTCGTTACCTCGTTTACTTAGCATTTCGAACCCTTCATCCTGTCGCGCTCCACATCAATCGCCAAGAATGTCAAACCGTTGAAACGGTTCCCTGGATTTAGCGGCACCTCTACCCCGAGCTAAAGCACGGGGAGAATGAGAGTTTTGCAAGAGGCTCTTTAGCTTGTCGTGATTAACTTTAAAGGCACTCTCCAGCTAAAGAGTGCCTGTCTCCAGCTAAAGAGTGCCTCTTGACTAAGTCACGACAAGCTAAAGCATATCGGACATTCACACTATGTTAATTGTGCCGCGACAGGTTGGGGCGCCGCAGATGCACTTCTTATCATCCGGATGCAAAGTGGTTTCGTAGTCGATCGTAATCTCTTCACCGGGCTCGATATCGCGCAATGCTATAAAAAGAATGTGGTCGTAGAGAATCTGCATAAAGGCGTTGGGCATGCATGAATGATTTATGTAATGAGTGCCGTTACCGCCTCGACTTCCATCCAAACTCCAGCGGTTGTTAACTTCACAAATCCGGAGCGTCTTTCGATGAGCCCGACGCCGCGCTTCAGCATTTGAAATCCTTTCGCCAGCGTACTCGGCAATCTTGTGACGACGGCGAAAAGCCATGGTCGCAAAACAACCCTTGCCGTGTATTTGAGATGATCTGATCGTGAGACCGGGAGCGAGTTGAAGTTTCATTGAACGGGGTGGTCTTTTGGTTTTTTGCGCGTTGGTCTTCGAACTCGGAGTCTAACATCGCAGTGAAACTTGCTTCAAAAAACTTTGGCCGCCTCAAGTCTCCTGAGACGGCCAAAAGCATCACGCGTTGAAATTGGTTACTTAAGCTTAAATGATCTCGCGATCAGATCAGTCTGATTTCTAATGCGACTCAGCTTATCGCGCAATCCGGTAAAGCGCAGTGCGTAGATCGTACGATTATCAACCTGCAGATAGTAAGTCCTGCCGAGCATCACTTTTCCTGTGCGTGTGAACTCATAAGAGATAGTCACACCATCGACACGACCATTGAACGTCTCTTCTTTTCCTTCAACAAAGCCGGGAAGAAAACGGAGCTTCAAATCCTGATCACGACGCGCCAGTTGCGACGCTGTCATTCCCGCATCCACTACTTCCTTACGCACGGTCAAATAACCATCAAGTCGATCGCCGTAGACAAACTCGGGGTGTTCATGGGCAGCATCCGGTTCGAGGATCGCACGCCAGTTAGCCGAAGGCAGCTCAAAACTGTATTCAACTTTGTCGTGCGTGTACGTCTGTTGCGCGAACGCTCCGCTGGCCATCAACCCACCTAAAACCAGCACTAATAGCACCCTTCGTATCATCGCTTTTCGCTTAACTCCTTATCCATAACTGGGCGGATATTACTTCCTGACTCAGATGCACAACCACTTCCACCCAGTTGTATTTTCATTCAATCGCCGCAATTGCAGCGTTCTGGAGACTAACCAGGTGATTTATTCCGGCGCTGGCGAGTGCGAGCAATTCATCCATTTGAGCACGACTGAAGGGCTCACGCTCGGCCGTACCTTGCACTTGAATAAAACGACCGTCACCAGTGCAGACGACATTCATATCGACTTCCGCTCGTGAATCCTCGTCGTACTTGAGATCGAGCAGCGGAGTCCTGTCGACTATCCCGACACTTACCGCAGCCACCTGATTGAGAACGATTGGTTTGGAAATCTTCCCGGACTTCAAGAGTTTATTGGCGGCGAGAGCGAATGCGACATAGGCGCCGGTGATTGCTGCTGTGCGAGTACCACCGTCGGCCTGTAGTACGTCGCAATCGATCGTCAAGGTGCGTTCTCCCAATGCCTTCATATCCGCAACGGCGCGTAAGCTGCGACCTATCAGTCGCTGAATTTCGTGAGTTCGCCCTGAAGGACCGCCACGACCAATCTCGCGTGAGGTTCTCGTTTGCGTCGACCTTGGCAACATCGCGTACTCGGCTGTTAACCAACCCTGTCCGGAGTTTCTCAAAAAAGGTGGTACGCGATCTTCGAGTGAAGCTGCACAGATCACTCGAGTGTTTCCCATCTCGATTAAGACGGAACCTTCGGCGTAAGGTAAAAAGCCTGGCGTAATCTGAACCGGCCGCAGATCGCCCGGACCCCGTTTGTCAGTGCGAACGAAGCTCATCGTTTCCCCATATCTCAACAGCCTCCAGGATTGTTGGCGCTACCCCAAGAAATCTTTCGGCTACTTTAGCAAATCTCGACGCCGCATCAGTGACATAAAAGTGGTCAAGATCGTCACACAAGTGACGCTCCTGATAAAGAGCAGAGGTATCGGAGTGTGCCAGGTCTGATTGCTTGAGGAAAGTTTTTACCTCTGCGGCAGTGGCCTGACCTGAATCGATCAAAACAACCCCTTCGCCAACAACATCAGCTATTACCTTGCGCAGAATCGGATAATGCGTGCAGCCGAGAACAAGCGCACCTAACGTTTCTGCGTTCAAGTTAGACAGATACTGAACGGCAACGTCGCGAGCCACCGGCGTGTCAGACCATCCTTCTTCAGCAAGCGAAACGAATAGGGGACAAGCCTGTTCGATAACTTCGGCACTTCGATCTATCGCTGAGATAGCCTGACGGTAAGCATGACTTTGCACGGTGGCTTCCGTTGCAATCACTCCGATTCGCTTGTTCGGAGTCTCTCGGACGGCAGCGCGCGCTCCCGGTTCAATCACACCAACCACTTCGACATTCACTGCACGTCGAATTGCAGGCAACGCCAAAGCTGATGCTGTGTTGCAGGCAACGACCAACATCTTGATTCCAAGCGCTTCTAGAAACTTGGAGTTCTCGACAGCGTAGCGCTCTACAGTTGCGAGCGACTTGGTGCCATAAGGTACTCGGGCTGTGTCGCCGAGGTAGACAAAACGTTCGTTGGGGAGTCTTTCGTGAAGGGCTTTATAGACGGTTAACCCGCCTACACCGCTATCGAAAATGCCAATGGGAAGATTTCGATCCAAAAAGGTCAGCCAAAGATTTCTGAAACGAGAACACGAAATCCCGGAACAATCTCATCTCCAGTGAGTTCGTCGTTTTCACCAAGCAGTTTTCTACCACCATTAGAGAGACGCACATCGACAGTCTTTGTCTGGGGGTTTACCAACCACACCGCTAACGCGCCCAGCCTTAACCACCTCGATGTCTTCTCTTCCACTTTACCCTTCCTATCGCCGGGTGAAAGCACTTCGACAACCAAATCAGGCGCTCCTGGACGGTACCCTTTCGACAAAGCTCCGACTCGTTCGCGGCGTATGAAAGCTACGTCAGGGGCTAATACCGTATCTGGATCGCTTTCCAGTTTGAACCCTGTGTCTCCCGCGTACAAAGTGCCCAGCTTTAGCGGTCTGATGTGCTGTGCTAACAGGAATGCGAGGTTCAGGGTTACCGCGCCGTGCTCTTCGCCAAGTGGAGACATTGTGAGGAGTTCTCCCTTAATTAGTTCGTGCCGAAGTCCGTCATCCTGTAAATGGAATAGCTCTTCAGCAGTCATGAGGTGAGTTGAGGTGCTCATCGCTAGTTACTCGAAAATGCTGATTACTGAAATCTCAAAACCGGGCACGACTTCTTCACCGCTCAGCACTTCATTCACAGTCAAAACCTCCGCATTGTTCAATCGATGTATTTCGACAGTCCGGGACTTCGGCTTAACCAACCAGACCACACGCACTCCAAAACCCAACCATTGTTGAGTTTTTTGCTTGACCTCCTGCTCACGTTCACTGGGTGAAATCACTTCCACGACAAGGTCAGGTGCGATTGCCAAATAATTTGCAGGGATAAGAGAAACACGTTCCCTGGAAACAAAGGCTATGTCGGGGGCCAGTACGGTGTCAGGATCACGCTCGAGCTTGAATCCGGTTTCCGCGCCAAAAATCACTCCAAGACAATTCTGTTTGACGTATGTTGCGAGCGGTGCAGTCAAGTTTACGACTAGTTCGCCATGTTCGGCGCCAGACGGAGACATCGTGAGGAGTTCTCCTTTTATTAATTCATGACGATATCCGTCATCTGGTAACCGGATCAATTCATCAGCAGTCATGAGGTGAGTTGTTGTGCCCATCATCGAAACCCAAGTTTATCGTGAGGCTGCAATTTGAGATCTTAATTTGGTGGAGGCGCCGAGAATTGAACTCGGATCCAAAAACCAACGCCGAAGGAGTCTACATGCTTAGTCGTTTCTCTTTCTCTCCCGATTGCTCGGGAAAAATTTCGCTCAGTGCCGAGTCAGTGAAACGACAAGACCTCAGCATGAGCTAGTCCGACTTTATCTCGCCTACTGCCACGGACCGAAGCAGCGGGCCAGCTCATCTGAGTGACATCTCATTCCGCGCGCATGAGCAACTTGCGGTGAGACGCCCGACGCCTAATTAGGCAGCGAGAGCCAATTCATTGTTATTGGCAATTGTGTTTCCCTACGCTTTTTAACGAGCTGCATAAGGGAGCCCGGCATGCATCGCGACGATCGTTGTCTTCCAATCCCGCCTCTAGCCCTACGGCTGTGGTCGGATTAGCGTTTCCGCTACGGTATAATCAACCGCGAAAACGGGGCTGTCGAAACTGGTGTGGCTAGCCACATTGCTCCGATGCTCCACTTCAGGGCAATTTAGGCTGGGGGAAAAAGGAATTCTATGCCTGCTAACGTCTCTAAATACTCTCCAAAAGCAATCATCAATACACCGCCAGATCAACGCCGGACGCTGCTTAGTCGCTTCTGGATGCCGACTGTCCTGCTGCTGGCACTGGCAGCTGGAGGTTTGACCGGGATCATCGCCGCTTACGAGTTGAATTACTCGCCTGCCGCTAATGAAGTTGCGGCGCTCGCGACCTATCGACCCAGCGTCGTCACCCGTGTTTATGCAGACGACGGTGAAACGGTAATTGGAGAGTTTGCGCTCGAGAAAAGAATTCCGCTGAAGTATGACGAGATTCCACCAGTACTCAAGAACGCGATCCTGGCAGTAGAGGACGTTCGTTTTTACGACCACATCGGGATTGATCCGATTCGAATTGTCGGTGCCGGTTGGAAAACTTTGACGACAGACAAAGTAGAAGGTGGTTCAACACTTACTCAGCAACTCACCAAGAATCTTTTTCTTTCAAAAGAACAGACTCTAACTCGCAAGGTTAACGAATGGTTTCTCGCCCTACAGATCGAGCGCTATTACACCAAGAATCAGATCATGGAGTTGTACGTTAACCACATGTTCCTGGGCGCGAATGCTTATGGCATGGAAGCCGGTGCCGAAACGTACTTCGGGAAGCAGGCAAAGGATTTGACCCTGGGCGAAGCAGCGCTGCTGGCGGGTGTGCCGAAAGCCCCGAGTGAATATTCGCCGACGTCAAATCCGGGCAGGGCCAAGGAACGCCGCGACCTCGTACTGGACTTGATGGCTAAAAATGGTTTTATCAGCCAGGCAGAAGCCGACGCGGCAAAAGCGAAGCCGATCCAACTCGCCGACACTGCCTACTACAATTCCCAGCCAAAGTCGTCGCCTTTTGATTATCCCGTCGAAGCGATTCGCCAGGAGCTCGAAGACAAATACACAACCCGCGTAGCGCAAGGTGGACTTTCCGTCTACACGACAATAAATGTTGACGCGCAAAAACGAGCTTTCGAAGTAGTTCGCGCTGGTCTACGCACTTACGACCGGTCGCACAGCGGTTGGCGCTCGAGCTACACGATTATCCCAACTACTTCCAACAACGCTGACAACCTTCCGACTCAACAGGAACTCAACAACTACAAACATCCCGATTGGTACGGCAACGACTACGAAGTTGGACGTTACTTGATGGGCCTGATAATGAAGGTCGATCGCGTTCGCAATGAAGCCACTGTTCGTTTCGGAAACTTCACCGCAACGCTGACTGCGGCGGACATGGGTTGGGGTAAGCGACAACCAAAGGATGAATTCAAGAACGGATACCTTGCAGAGTTTGGAATCAAGGAAGTCGATGAAAAAAATCGACGACTAAAAGTCGAGTTGTCGCAAGTGCCGGCGGTCCAGGGCGCGATGATGACACTCAACGCCAAAAACGGCGAAATCGTTACCATGATTGGCGGTTACGACTTCTACACGAACAAGTTCAATAATGCGGTCCAGGCGTATCGACAAACCGGCTCGTGTTTCAAACCGTTCATTTACACAGCGGCCGTCGAGTGGGGAATGACCCCGGACACTCCCGTCAGCGGAGCACCGATCAGCATTGGTGACTGGCAACCACATAACTATGATGGATCGAGTGGCAACGCTGATTTGCCAATGAAGACTGCGCTCGCCAAGTCGATGAATATTCCGGCAGTTCACTTGTTACAAACGGTTGGTATCCAAACAGGGTCGCAGATGGTGCGCCGGTTTGGAATCAAGGTTCCGATGTCGCCCTACTTGCCGTCGGCGTTAGGTGCGACTGAAGTACCTCTTGATCAGATGGTCTCGGCGTATTCGGCATTCCCCAACAAGGGAATTCGCGTGGAACCTCACTTGATTCGTAAAGTGCTTGATCGAGATGGTGGACCACTTGAAGAATGGGAACACACGACGTTCAAGGTGATGAATGAATACGTCGCGTTAACCATGGTTTCGATGATGCGCGGCGTCGTTACCAACGGTACGGCAACAGGAGCACAGGCGCTAGGTGTTCCGATCGCAGGCAAAACCGGGACGGTCAATGATCACACCGATGTTTGGTTCATTGGATACACGCCTACTTACGTGACTGGCGTCTGGATGGGTTATCCGGGAAAGAAGAAACCGCTCGGCAACGACATGACTGGTGGACACGGAGCGCTCCCAATGTTTGTCGACTTCATGAAGACGTATTTGAAGGACAAACCAAAGGAAGAGTTTCCAAAAGCGCCGGGCATGCCCGAAGATATGAAGGAGCTTTTCCGGCAACGGCAACGTGAGTTAGCTGCCGAACGCGCAGACTTCGCCGCCGATGCGGCAAAGGAATCTGACGAAAACGCATTACCACCTGCGAATACTGAACCCAAGCAGGATCAAGTAACGCTACCACCACCACCCAAGACTGATGAGCCCTCCGCACCTCAGCCTAAACCCGACGCAGCGACTCCTAAAGTCGAAGCTCCGCCGCCGGTTCAAACGCGACCACGCGAAGTCGAGCCAGCTAAGAAGAAAGGCAAGAAAGGTGACGGCGAGGGTTAGGCGTTAGAACGAATTATTATTGGTCATCAGTCGTTTTCCATTATGAAAAATGTCAAATTACTAATGACCAATAGGTTTTTTCAGGACCGACCTACAAAAGCTTCCCCAGCGCGTACGGAAGCATCTTTCTCCACCACGGCCAATCGTGATCGACGTCTTGTCCCCAAAGATCCAGAGTGTGAGGAATCCCTTTCGCATTGAGAATATCGGAAAGCGCACGGCTTCGTTCCGGAGCTTCGTAATTTCCCTGCCCTGACATGATCAAGATCTTGTCGGCCTTCTGAAGTATCGGCAGAAAATGCTCGTCGTTTAGATTTGAAAGATAATCGACCGGGTTATTGAAATAGACGTTGTCGTCGTAGTGACCTTTCAAATAAGAGCGAACGTCATAACTACCGCTCATCGCAATCACTCCGCGAAATAGATCCGGATGCTTGAAGTACGCATTCACGGAAAGAAACGCTCCCAGACTCGCACCAGTAGTTAACGGTCGATTCTCACCGTCGCCACAATCTTTGCGAATTAGTGGTAGCACTTCATCGACGATGTACCGATCATAACGAGTGAGGAGTTCCGCCTTCATTGGCGCCGGCATCTCTTCATTCAACAGGCTGTAGCGATTCACGCTGTTGATGGAATAAGCTCTCAACTTACCTGATTCGATGAAAGGTTTAATAGCGTCGACGAGATAAAACCGTTCGTATTCCAGGTAATCAGCCGCTGCCGTCGGGAACATTAATAGCGGTGGGCCAGCATGACCATAAGCTACCAGCGGCATTTGTGTACTCAAGTTGGGACTAAACCAGGATGTAGTGCGGCGTTCCATGGAAACCTTTCTGTGAACAGGGGGATTTACGGGTTCGAGATATTCTCGCGTTTTGGTCCTCTGTGCAAGCGGCATTCGGATTTTCTGTTAGACAGACCGACACCATGCGACTGACCAAATAAAAAGGGAGGCCAGGGCCTCCCAGTAAAAAATTTTGGCTCCGCAGGTAAGATTCGAACTTACAACCCTCCGGTTAACAGCCGGATGCTCTGCCATTGAGCTACTGCGGAACAAGCGTCCTAATCGACATCAGCGTAAAAGACGCGAGCGGTTTTTATAGCAAATGGGTTTGTGGCTGGTCAACCAGAGCGCAGGGATGAAGTGGAATGCAGGTGAGCACAGACAAGGCTCAGAAGGTTTCATGAAGCTGCTTTTGATAGCTGTTTCCGCATCAAACGAGGAACCGGCACGTGTCGCCCAGAGTTGAGCATGATCCCGCGTGCGGCTACCACTAAATCGTTGAGGTACAAGGGAACTATGAAAGCTTTGATTCTAAGCATAGTCGTTCTGTGTGGCAGCGTTTGCGGAGCACAAACCGTTTCGAGCGGGCAGTCTGCGCCCGGAGTTAAAGTCGGAGAGAGTAATTGGCGTAGAACCACCAAACGTAATCCCGCGCTTGATGATGACCCGCTCCGCCACCTTGAGGCACAGGATCGCTCAGAGCGCATCCGCAGTGAGGCAGCCGAACAGAATAGAATCAGGGCCGCCCTGGGAAAAGATCAATCCCCTTTGCCGGGCCGCAACGCTGGCACCGATAGCCAACCGTCAGACCTCAGGTATGCTTTCGATTATTTGTACAGAGTCAAAATCACTAACACCGGTGCGAAAAACATTCGTTGGGTCACCTGGGAATACGTCTTCGTTGATCCGTCTACTGGACGTGAGGTCGGTCGTCGACGGTTTAGGAGTGACGTAAAGATTAAACCCGGCAAAAGCACGAGGTTGTTCGGTTACTCCATACTTCCTCCGTCAGACACTATTGACGCAACGAAGGCTGGTAAAAAGCCAGAGGACCAGTACTCTGAGCAGATTGTGATAACGAGGATCGTGTACGACGACAGCTCAACATGGGAACGTCCAAATCCTCAGGAGTAGTCTCCCCCAAAAGGTCCGGTGCTGTTCCTTTGGTTCGATGATCACTCCCATTACTTAAACTGTTGCACCAATACCCGTAGGTTCTTCAACTATTGTCAAAGTGCCTTCATCTTCCAAAGTACTGAGGATGATACCTTCATTGCGATAAACAAACGCATCGCGCTCGGTCAAAAGTTCATTGAGGAAACGGTCGCGATTCTCTTCAACAACTTCAGGCGTCCAGACATTTTCCCTGCCGTCTGAAAACGCATAGGAGAGGTCTTCAACAACACGGAGCAGGAAGTCGTTGCTCTCTTTAGTTATTCGTCGCAGCTTCTGTTGATACTCAGTCATGCCGGGTAACACAGGGAACAATCTTTCAATGGTGGCCACTTCATGCCACGCCCAACTGAGCTGATTTGTCACAGCCTTCAGTCCGTGAATCCATCCCGTCAAGCTAACCACTTTTGTCAGTGCTTCGTAGAACTCGCTGATCTTCGGATCGAGAAAATCATAGTCAGGATTACAAACGTCGCCGCGTATTCGACCGGTGCGAACGAGTTCATCTTTGATCGGGGTTCCGTCGTAAGGAAGCATCCGGCAGAACGTCACCGGCAAACACCCGTCGTCGAGAATGGTGCGCAGGAAGTTGATGTTTTCACGAATGCTTTCAAAAGTACTCGACGGATCCAGCAGCATGAATCCATATTCAAACATCAGGCCGACGTCTTTGAGTAGGTTCACAGCCTTGATGTTCTGTTCGACTGTGATCTGTTTATGCAGCGTCTCTAATCCTTCTTCACTGCCTGACTCAAGACCCATGTAGACCAGGTACAAGCCGGCATCGCGCATGCGAATGAAAAGTTCACGCTCGACTGCATCGGCTCGACAGTTCATTTTCCAAATCACTTTACCCGGCAGCTCGTTGCGATGAAGTTCATCCACGAACTCGTTCGCCCAACGCCGCCAA
>QHXL01000016.1:0-8612 GCA_003222935.1 Acidobacteriota bacterium | reverse complement strand
CTTCGTGAAGCATGCGCATCTCACGCACCACTTCCGCAGGCTTTCGTGTGCGAACGATGCGTCCTGGTGCTGCACGATAAAAAGTATGGATCGAACAGAAGGAACAGGTACGCGCACAACCGCGGCTGGCAAGTATTGGCATGATACTTCGGCCGAGAACCATCTCCGGTTCGTAGTCGCGATCGGGATAGGGTAGCTGATCGAGATCGTCGAGAAGAGCCCGGGCTTGAGTAGTTACTATCGCTTCACCGTCGCGGAAAGCAATGCCGTGAACGCCGCGCCATTCGAGATCCTGACTGACAGCGTCTACGAGTTCGACCAGCGTACTCTCCCCTTCAAACCGAACGATACTGTCCAGTTCAGGAACTAATTCAAGCGTCTGCTCATAGCTCAAACTCGGGAAGTGTCCACCCATGGTGAAGTGACAAGTAATCCCATTCTCACGGAATAAATAGAGGAGTGCTGCGTATCGATCGATGAAAAACTGGAAAATCAAAGAAAATCCAATGAGTACTGGATCTATTTTCAGTGCGATCTCAAGGATCTTTTGCGGTTCCTGCTCGATATCTACAACGTGAACCGTATAGCCCACCTTTCGCAGCACCGCAGCAAGGTATCCGAGTCCGAGGTTTCCCTGATTCTGGAAACCAATCAACATGACGGGCCGTGCAGTGTTGCGCGTTTGAATTAAATTTGCGGGAAGTGGCAGAACGGGCAGTGGAGTGGATTGCCTCATTGTGTTCTCTCCGAAAAGTTAAGGCCCTGGAGACGATTCGTTTTTGTAGAACCGGTCCAGGGCCTACAGCTTGTAAAACGAGTTGAATGCTTAGCGTTGTTGGGCCTTGACCAGAATCTCTTTTACTCGTGTAGCGAAATCCTTTTTGGCCTGGGCGAGCTCTCTAATCACTGCCCTGTCGAGGTTCTTGAAAAAGGGTGGAGGTGGATCGGAAATCCACTCAGGTTTGAATCTCAAGACCGAAATCTTGGTAGTAGCTTTTTTCTTGGTGACCATCTTTTGGATTCTCCTAGAGGAGCGAAGACAAATGTACTTCCTGGAGAGAAGCACCTGGATTGAAGGTCTGCGGGGGAAGGCAAACTGAATTGAGCGAGTGGAGCGAGGCTCGCGAAAATTCAGCGCTGTGCGAAACGTCGCTGACGATATTACCGCGACTGTAGAAAGTCAATTATTTTTTCAGTGTCACCTTTTGATTTACCGCGCGGCCAAAAGTAATTACTATCATCACACCAAACTGGGCCAGGAAGGTAAGTACCCTGCAACCAACCAGAAAACTAACGTAGCGCTTTTGGCCCCGTGGTGCTCTGTTAGAAGGATCTAGTAACGACCCGCCCCGCAGCTGACACAACTCGACATTGTGGCACTGGCCAAACCCAGGCAGAGGTACCTTTGTTAAGCTTTGCGTCGAGAGACGCGAGTGTCTGGCTCAGCCAACCGTAAATGAAAAGGGGTGGTCATGAAACAGAAGTTATTGTTCCTCGCTAGTTCGGCTCTCGCCGGCTTTCTTATCGTCGTTCCGATCTACCTCGCGATCCTATTGCTGCTCAAAGCTATGAAGTCGGTTGTCGGACTGATCCGACCGGTTGCGTTGCTTCTTCCGGAATCAGTTCCCGCAGAGACGTTCTTGTCCCTTCTCATAGTGGTCGTGTTCTGTCTTCTGGTCGGCGTAGCTGTGCGAACTCGAGTAGGAAAAGTTATGCGGGAGCGGATGGAAACAACCTTGTTCGAAAGAATTCCTGGCTATGCTTTGTTGAGGAGTCTCACACAACAACTGGCGGGATCGAGTCGCGAGAAGGTTTGGCAACCCTGCTTCTTTGAAAGTGACGAGGGTCTACTTCCCGCTTTCATCATCGAGGAGTTTGAAGACGGGCGTTATACGGTTTTTGTTCCATCGATCCCCACGCCTCTTGCGGGCGCGGTCTACGTTTGCGAGCGGAAACGCGTACACGTCCTGGACGTGCCTTTCACTGACGCACTAAGAACTATCTCCAAATGGGGATCGGGTTCAAAAGACCTGGTTGCGGCCATGAGTAAAGTTAAGTCGGTCTCGGCTTAACGTATTCCTCCGGCTTTATGCGGTGGTATCTCAGATCTTCTTCGCGACCTGGCCGACACGAATTACGCCGGATTGAACTACCTTCGCGTTAATGCCACGAAGACAAAGTTCCTTACCGACTTGTGAGTTGACGAACAACATCGCGTCGCGTCCGAAGCGGGCGACAAACTTGTGACAGCCAGTGTGGGGAGGCGCTGTAACTTCAAGGACTGCGGTGCCTATGGAGATTCGTGCGCCTGCCGGCAAATTGGCTTTGCTGAGATCCATGTCGAGGAACAACTGATCACCGGCAAGCGGCCAACGATCTTTTTCCATAGCCACCAAAGCAACAGCACGCGCGTTCATGATGTTGATCTGCATGTCAGGGTGTGGAGATCCATCGACCGTCTTACTGCTGCTACGCTGAGTCCAGCTATCACCGATCAGGCCCTCAGTCGTACTGAGTTCCGCTTCTTCAAGCACTTCGCGCGTCTCAACCAGTGGTCGTCGAACGATAAGTTCAACCAGGCCCTCATCCTTTGGGGATTGACGAATATGGTCCAACCCGGCTTCCAGTTTATCCATCGTTAAGTGGTTCATCGCGGTTTCCATGATGCGTAATATAACCGAGACTCAGTGACGTTCAGAAGGCTCACGACAAGCGATGTGTTTTAGCCTGTCGGCAATTTCGCAAAGGTAGACCACCAGCACTCACTTCTGATAACCGTTCCAGTTGCTTTATTCTTTATCCATGGAATACACAAATCTAGGCAAGAGCGGACTCAAGGTCTCTCGCATATGTCTTGGCTGCATGACGTATGGAGTCTCCGATCGCGGAGCTCACTCATGGACGCTTAGTGAAGAAAATAGTCGTCCTCTAATCAAGCAAGCATTAGAACTCGGCATAAACTTTTTCGACACGGCCAATTCCTACTCGGACGGAACGAGTGAAGAGTTTGTCGGACGAGCGCTGAAAGACTTTGCTCGTCGCGAAGAGATCGTTGTCGCAACGAAAGTTTACTTCCCTATGCGCGAAGGACGGAACGCGCGTGGTCTCTCACGGAAGTCGATCATGACTGAAATAGACGCGAGTCTGACCCGACTGGGAATGGATTACGTTGACCTTTATCAAATCCATCGCTGGGATAGTCGTACGCCTATCGAAGAAACACTCGAGGCTTTACGTGACGTTATCAAAGCTGGAAAGGCTCGTTACATTGGCGCCTCTTCGATGTTTGCGTGGCAGTTTTCGAAGGCTCTGTACAAAGCCGATCAGCACTCGTGGTCGCGATTTGTATCGATGCAGAATCACTACAACCTGATCAATCGCGAAGAGGAGCGTGAAATGCTGCCGCTTTGTGCCAGTGAAGGTATTGGCGTGATTCCCTGGAGTCCCTTAGCTCGCGGTCGGCTAACACGCGACTGGGACGAGACAACTAATCGAACTGAGAGTGATGAGTTTGGAAAGACACTCTACACATCTGCTGTCGATTCGGATCGAAAGGTTGTGGAGCGTATAGCTGAAGTTGCTGCCAAACGAGGGGTGCCGCGAGCACAGGTTGCGTTAGCGTGGTTGTTTAGTAACCCGGCTGTAACTGCGCCGATTGTTGGCGCCTCAAAGCCGAAACATTTGGAGGATGCTGTTGCCGCCGTGTCACTGAAGTTGAGTGATGAAGAGATCAGTCAACTTGAAGAACCTTATGTTCCTCATCCGGTGGTTGGCTTTAGTTGAGTTGTCATTACACTACCGCTGCGCTAGGTCTTGACGCCGGTAGGAATGACAATGTCTATAGCCAGGCAATATTCTCACCATCACGGGAAGCAGGCACTATCCCGGTGCACGCGGCCCGGGATGGTGACGCCAACTACAACCCGGCCTCGATGGATCAATCATTCACCGTTTCACCCGTTCTCCTCCGTGTCATTGCCGACAGCAAAACAAGCACAGCAACGGGCAGATAATCTACGACAACCAGATGGAAGCGTCCGACAGTGATCTCCCTGAGTGCAGCTTGGTGGTGGTGAGATAACCATCCACAGGTAGTTTGTAATCGCTTCCATCAGTCTCGGGCGCGAGCGGGATTCCCAGTCGCCCCTGTTTTTTAATGTCCGCGCTTTAGCGCCTTTTGCAAACTCTCATTCTCCCCGTGCTTCAGCTCGGGGTGCGGCGGAGCTCATGCAGCGAAGTAACCGTTTCAACGGTTTGTTGCCGTGAGTCAATCCCAGGTAAAGCCGGTGATATCTGTCTACTTCACACGGAGCATAACAACACCGTGTCCGGCAACTTTGACCGGGTATTCTGGACCAGCGGTAGCGATGTCTTGATGAAGCCAAAGGTCTCTAACAGTTTTCTTGTTTGCCAGTCCCAGATCCTCCCACTTCAGAGTGACCTTACTCTCTTCTTTTCCGCGATTGAAGATCGCAACGGCAGTTGCACCGCCCGATAATGGACGTGTCCATATCTCCTGTTCGCCTGACTTCCAAACCTGACGACCCTGTTTTCCGATCCTGTCTTGGTCGACTGCAATCACCTCTTTATTTGTAAGTACCTCGATCGTCGCAGGAGTCATATTGCGCAGATCATTTCCGGCAAGAAGTGGCGCTGCCAGCATCGCCCACAGACTCATGTGCGTTCGATATTCGACATCAGTCATTCCACCGTTTCCGATCTCGAGCATGTCGGGATCGTTCCAGTGCCCTGGTTTTGCGTATTCCGCTAGCTCGTTTTGACGAAAACCAATCCCGGTCATCGAATCCCACGTATCACGAATGTCGCCGGTTGTTCGCCAGAGATTTCCGCCGACATCGGGGCCCCACTTCCAAACATCCTGACGGCCATACTGGCAAAGACTGTAGACGATAGGCCGCTTTGTTTTGAGTAGAGCCTCCCCCATCTTTTGGTAAATCGCGGGCATCTCTTCATCTGTGTAAAGGATTCGTGCCCCACACCAGTCGTACTTCAAATAGTCAATTCCCCATGCCGCGTAAGTACGTGCATCCTGCTCTTCGTGACCGTAACTTCCTTCGTAACCGGCGCAAGTGTTTGGACCAGGGGACGAGTAGATTCCAAGCTTCAATCCTTTTTTGTGAACATAATCGGCAAGCGCTTTCATATCGGGAAACTTAGTGTTCGTTAAAATATTTCCCTGGGCGTCGCGACCCGCTTCCCATGTGTCGTCGATATTGATGTAGACGTAACCCGCTTCTTTCATGCCGTTTTTTGAGATGGCGTCGGCAATTCCCCGAACGGTTGCGTCGTCGATGCGTCCCGCGAATTTATTCCACGAGTTCCAGCCCATTGGCGGAGACTTAGCAAGACCGTTGTACGGAACTTTCCGAAGTGTCGGAGGCTCGACACGAGCTGGCATCGCGCCTTCGCCATCGGGTACGCGCTGGGCCGTCTGAAATGTAATTGGTTGGTCGGGTCGAGTCCGACGACCAATCTGGAGTTCGTTCCCTATCAACTTTCCCTCGTACGTAACCTTTCGCTCAGTTCTACCGTCCGGCATGCTGGCTTCAAGAACAAAACCGTCCGGTCCACCAGTGCTTTTAACGATCTTGTAAAAAAACTGAGTTGCCCGGATCGTTCCCGTGATCGTGCCGCCGTCTTGTTTGAGATTGAAGTAGGCCTTTCGGATATAGCCATCGTTACTGGGACTCGAAGCCGCCCAATTTCCGGTCAGGGGGTTATCGATGGATTGTTGTAGCGCGAGTGAAGTCGAGATTGCGGTGGCGAACAGAGCAATGCCGCTGAGAACGAAATATACAGTGATTCGTTGTAGTTGATGTTTTCTGTTCATAAAAGATTCTTCCTTAGCTTCGGTCATAGTGGCGGGAGGGCAGTACCGTAACGCGGTAACGCCGGGTCCATTTAGAGTGACTTCGAAGAATCACTGCAGAAGCTGAGACCGACGCGACGTACCGCGTCGCAGTACTGATCTCCTGACGCTATGACCTACGTTCTTATTCGGACTGCTTTGGCCAATCCACCATCACTGAGTGTTAACGGTTTCGCTGCTTTTGAGATGTCACCGCCGTCGATTGTTATCCCTGAGTTGATTGGACCAACGAGATCAAGTAATGAAGCGGCCGGTGTCATCACCCGGGTTGCTGTCATTAAGACGTCGTGGGTGTTCTTGAATCGAAGCAACGACTTCGCTGTCGCGGTGCCGCACGCGCTCAAACCACTAACGGTCGCATCAGAGACGTTGTCGAAAACAAGAGCCGGTCGCAGGTCAGGTTTCGCTACTTCAAACCGCACATTGTTCAAGGTAATTCCACGTACATTTCGTGCGTACAGACCGTAGGCCGGCGGAGTGCCTATTTCAAAATACTCACCGGCAATCTGCGGCACTTCCGCTGCAGCTTCTGAGACTGTTCCACCGCCTTCGTACATTACGTGAATATCCTGGAAGGTGACGTTCTCGATGATTTCATCGCCAACGCCATTCACTACGATGCAATGTCTCGTTTCACCAGGTCGAAACTTCTGCGGCCACGGTAAGTCGGGATGCTGACGTCCTTCAGCCACGACAGTTGCTCGTATCCCATTGAACGCGATATTTCGAACAATGCCCTTCACTGGAGGTGATGCAGTTGAGTTTGTGTTATTCCGTCGAGTCGAATCTAGTCCAATCGTGATTGGACCAGTCACGTTTTTCATAACCAGGTTGGCGAATGTGATGTTTTCAAAACGCGAACGCGCACCACACCTCATCTTGATGGGACATCCATACGTGTCGTAAATGACGCAGTTGTTGATGGTAATGTTTTCTGCTTCACCACCGCCAAAACGAAATACGGACCAGCGCGTGCTGAATGTACAGTTAGTAACCGTTACAAACTTATTGCTGCCAAACAAGGCACAAGCATCATCCTGGCAAACTACGTCACAGTTGATTATGTGCACGTATTGCGAACTATTCAGGTGAAAACCGTCGTTGTTGAGATTCGACCGGTTGTAGATTCGAACTCCATCAAGAAAAACGCGATTGCATTCGAGAATACGAGTGCAGTGATACGCACTTGCGGTTAGAAAAACATTTCGCACGGTCAGGTTTGTGCACTTGTAGAAGACCATCAGATGCGGTCGCTGAAAATAACCTTCAGCTGAATTCTGACCCGGCCCAGTCATATCTCCGCGACCTGTAAAGAACTTCGCGCCGTTGCCGTCGATGGTGCCAGCCCCTTCGATCGTAACGTTTTCAGCATTTGCCGCCGAGATCATCACGATGTTTCCGTTGCCGGGCGGAATTCCATTGCCCGCTTTGTAATGTTCGGGCTTCTCACTTCCCAACAAACGACCCTGGGCAGCCAGACGCAGCGTCACGTTACTCTTTAATTCAATCGTACCGACCATAAACGTGCCGGCAGGAATGAGAACTGTGCCGCCCTTATCTTTGAAACAAGCATCGATTGCGGCTTGGACCGCCATGGTGTCGAGTGTCACGCCATCACCGGTGGCCCCGAAATCGTGCACATTGAAAACTCGTGCACCGGCGAGCTTTTCGGCTGAGGTGGCGTTGGTTTGAGCCGCAGCTGTCATGGGATTTAATAGAGCAACACCCAGCGAGGCAGCAATCGGCGGAACACTATGCATGAGCAGTTTGCGTCTTGAGAGATTGGAGTGATTTGCGTTAGCGGCACTCTTCTTCATCTGACACCCTTTTGATTTATTGGATTGAGACTGACTTCCGGCGTGGCGATATTTTTAGCACAAAAGAGCGCGGCTGAAATTGGTTTATTGGTTCAAACCGTGATCTAAATTTCAGAACTCAGATCTCAGGCGAGCATCTTAGAGGAAGGGATTAGATCCGCGGACTTTTAAATGAGACCAGTCGATTAAGTAACACAGACCGAAATCTGTGTTACCCATTTAAGCGGCGAATCGCGTTTGGTGTCGACCCTGAGCAAATGTCTCAATCATCTTCTTATTAAACGCCGGGAGATCGTCAGGTTTTCTACTCGAGACTAAACCGTGGTCTACAACGACATCTCTATCTACCCAATCGGCTCCTGCATTTTCGAGATCAGTTTTTAGCGAAGGCCACGATGTAACCTTTCTACCGTCGACGACACCTGCCTCTATCAACATCCACGGCGCATGACAGATTGCTGCTACCGGTTTACCAGTAACGAAAAACCCGTCGACGAATTCCAGCGCGCGCGTGAGCTGTCGTAACTGATCCGGATTCCGCACCCCGCCCGGCAATAGTAAGGCGTCGTAATCGTCCGAACGCGCACGCTCGAGCGGCATGTCGACATCGAAATAATCACCCTTCTCGTCGTGATTCCATCCCAAAACTGCCAATCCCGAAGGCGATACAATTTCTGTGGTCGCTCCCGCAGCTTCAAGTGCTTCTTTCGGCGCGGTTAGTTCGACTTGTTCAAAACCGTCAGCAACAAGGATTGCGATCTTTTTTCCGTCGAGTTTCTTTTTCATCGTTTGCTCCCCACCGCCGTTTCAGCGGCGACCTGGCGGAAGAATGTCGTCATCGCTTGGCCGGCGCAACGGTTGTGTAATAGCTTCCTGGTCGTAACGTGTGCGAAACGACTTTTCAC
>QHXL01000402.1:9466-12875 GCA_003222935.1 Acidobacteriota bacterium | reverse complement strand
CGTAGTCATCGCGTGACTTGAAGGGAAGTTTATGCAACCAACTTCGGGAACTACTCTTTCAATCTGGGTCGACACCGCTGAAATCCAGCCAAGACCGAAACTCGAACAGAACATCAGCACAGATGTCTGCATTGTAGGTGCAGGAATCGCGGGGATGACCACTGCATATCTACTCGCGCGAGCCGGGAAATCAGTCGTGGTTCTTGACGATGGCCCAATCGGCGGCGGTATGACCGGGCGAACAACAGCTCATTTGGTTACCGCCCTCGACGATCGATATTTCGAACTCGAAAATCTTCACGGCGAAAAAGGCGCCCGACTTGCAGCACAAAGTCATGCAGCCGCAATCGAACAAGTTGAGCGGATCGTTCTTGAGGAAAAAATAGATTGCGAGTTCGCGAGACTCGACGGTTACCTGGTCACACCACCAGATGAATCAAAAGATATACTTGACGAAGAACTCGCCGCCGCTCATCGTTGTGGACTAACTGATCTCGAGATCGTGGAACGTGTCCCGTTCAACTTCTACGAGACAGGACGAGCGCTACGTTTCCGACAACAGGCACAGTTTCATCCCTTGAAGTATCTCGCCGGATTGGCCGGCGCATACGAAAGAGAAGGAGGTCAGATCTACAACCAAACTCACGCAATTAAGATTGAAGGCGGTACCGATGCAAGTGTAGGAACCACTGACGGCTTCACGGTGAAGGCCAGAGCGGTCGTAGTTGCTACCAACACACCGGTTAACGATCGATTCGCAATTCATACTAAGCAAGCCGCCTATATCACTTATGTAATCGGTGCGCGCGTACCGAGGGGATCAGTTCCAGATATGCTTCTTTGGGACACACCTACTCCTTATCACTACGTTCGCATCGAGCACGGTGAAGATCACGACGTCTTAATCTCCGGTGGCGAAGACCACAAATCCGGACAGAAGAACGACGCCGGCCTGCGCTTTGCAGCGTTGGAAAAATGGACGCGTACCGTTTTTCCAATGATGGAGGACATTGAATATCGCTGGTCTGGTGAAGTCATGGAACCAGTTGATGGACTCGCTTTCATCGGTATCAATCCGCTTGATGCCGACAACGTGTACATCGCAACCGGCGACTCAGGAAATGGAATGACACACGGCACGATCGCCGGCATGCTTATTCGCGACTTGATAACTGGAATTCCAAACGAATGGGAAACGCTGTACAACCCTACACGTAAGACGTTGAAAGCTCTCGGGCGCTTTGCGAAGGAAAATATCAACGTTGCGCAGCAATACACCGATCTCGTTACTGCTGGAGAGGTCTCCTCTCTGGATGAGATACCCAACGACTCGGGCGCAGTCATGCGGCGTGGTCTCACGAAGGTTGCGGTATTCAAGGATGACAACGGCCAGGTTCACGAACGTTCAGCGGTATGTACCCACCTCGGTTGCATCGTTAACTGGAATTCACTGGAAAAAACCTGGGACTGTCCTTGTCATGGATCTCGCTTCGACGCTCTTGGAAAAGTAATAATGGGACCAGCAAACAGCGATCTGGCCCTTGTTGAAGAAATAAAAGCCAGCGGCAAAACAATATGAATTAGAACTTTGGCTGGACAGGTACTTCCCTGCTTGTTTGTTTTTTAAGCTTAGGGTCTCGAATCACAAATNNNAATCGGAGTTCTTTTTGTGCAGGCACAAAATGGAACTAAGAGTCATTCAGTAGATCTCAAGAATGCACAGGGTGAAAGTGTAGGCACCGCGAGTCTGATGCCTACTGGACAGGGAATAAAGATCAAGTTGGATCTGAAGAACCTGCCACCGGGGCAACATGGTATTCACATTCACCAGATGGCCAAGTGCGAAGGTCCGGGGTTTGAAACTGCCGGCTCACATTTCAATCCAACTACCAAGGAACACGGCACCCAAAACCCGAAAGGTCCGCATGCCGGTGATCTCATGAATTTCACTGTCAAGAAGGATGGAACCGCAAAAGTAACTCTCAGCGACTCCAGAGTTACTTTCGGCGACGGCCCAAACTCGCTCTTTGCGAATGGAGGCACCTCGCTTGTTATTCACGAGAAGGCCGACGATATGAAAACGAATCCGTCGGGAAACTCGGGCGCTCGAATCGCGTGCGGCTTGATTACTAATTGAAGAAAGCGCTTTGCATTTTAGCTGTTCCAGTTACACCTCTAGAGGCGGTCATCACTCCGTAGGAGTGACCTGTTTATAGCAGCAACACTTTCTCGTGCACTGCTTCGTTTGGAGGAGCGGACAGACCTCTGCATCGGAGTACGTCCTTGTCCGCTCCTCCGAACGAAGCCGGAGGTCAGAAGACTTGCGTGCTATAAACATGCTGCCCCGCTGGGGCACAAGGAGTGCTGCCAATTTCGGACCAATCTCATTGAGTTTCTAGGAAGTTGAGTTTCTAGGAAGTCTCAGAGACCAGGGATAGAAGCGACGAGCTTATGTCCCATTCAGGTCCGCCCTTCTAAGCCTGTTACAATGTCGAGTCCACCCTAAACAGAAACGTGTTTACAGATAAATGAAAGCTAACGTCATATGTGTCCCAACTACGCCATTCCAGGACCAACGTCCCGGGACATCGGGCCTGCGTAAGAAGACGCGTGTCTTCATGCAACCGCACTACATTCAGAACTTCGTCCAGTCAGTATTCAATGTTGTTCGAGAAACCGCCGGAGATTTTGCAGATAAAACCCTCGTGATCGGAGGCGATGGACGTTACTACAATCGCGAAGCGACACTCCTGATCATTCGCATAGCAATCGCAAATGGCTTTGGTCGCCTACTCGTTGGCCGGGGCAGTTTGCTATCGACACCCGCAGTCTCCGCCGTGATCAGACGTCGTGACGCGCTCGGAGGTTTGGTGTCGTCGGCCAGTCACAATCCCGGTGGTATCGATGAAGACTTCGGCATTAAGTACAACGTTCGCAACGGAGGGCCCGCCCCTGAAGGTGTGACCGAGGCCATCTACCAGCAAACGTTGTCGATCAGCGAATACTCGATATGCGACGACCTCGAAATTGATATCGATCACGAAGGCTCAACCAAAGTAGGAACAACTGAGGTCGTGGTGATTGATCCGTTAGAGGATTACTGTCAGCTGTTGGAAGAGTTGTTTGACTTCAATGCTTTGCGCGAACTTTTTGCGAGTGGCTTTCGCATGACCTTCGACGCGATGCACGCCATCACCGGTCCATATGCTCGACATTTGCTCGAGGAACGTTTAGGCGCATCACCGGGAACCGTAATCAACGGAGAACCTCTCGTTGATTTTGGCGGGCATCACCCCGATCCAAACCTGGTCCACGCTGCGGATCTTGTCGCCATGCTTGCCAGGAGCGATGGTCCTGACTTTGGTGCAGCGTGCGATGGCGATGGCGACCGCAATCTAATCCTGGGGCG
>QHXL01000402.1:8925-9354 GCA_003222935.1 Acidobacteriota bacterium | reverse complement strand
GGTTACCGCGACGGTCTAACAGGAGTGGCGCGTTCGATGCCAACCTCAACCGCTGCTGATCGCGTCGCTAAAGAACTCGGGATTCGTAGTTTTGAAACCCCAACAGGTTGGAAATTCTTCGGCAATTTACTTGATGCCAATCTGTGCACGATCTGCGGTGAAGAGAGTTTTGGTACCGGTTCCAACCATGTCCGGGAGAAGGATGGAGTGTGGGCTGTGTTTTGTTGGCTTTCAATCCTGGCACATACGCGACGCAGCGTCGAAGAAATCGCGCGCGATCACTGGAAAAGATTTGGTCGCAGTTACTACCAGCGTCACGATTTCGAAGGGCTTGATGCCGATGCCGCTGCAAAGATGATCAGTGCTCTGCGAGAGAAGATGCCAACACTGGAAAAGAGTGAGTTTGGCGGTGACGTGATCGCTTCGGCC
>QHXL01000402.1:4522-8840 GCA_003222935.1 Acidobacteriota bacterium | reverse complement strand
TTTCGTCTTTCGGGAACCGGTACATCAGGTGCTACCTTGCGGCTGTATGTTGAGCGTTATCGAGATGACGGCGGAGTTGGAAATGTCGATGAACTACTAGCGCCCTTGTTGAAGGCTGCGAAAGAGTTATTGCGTTTGAAAGAGTGTTGCGGACGAGACGAGGCGACAGTGGTCACTTAATCACTCACTGAATATTTGGCGATGATCGTCTCACGAATCTTTGCCGGGGTCATCCCTTCCTCTTTCTGAAGCTTGTACGCCAGTAACGCCTCATCGACACAAACAGCACAATGCGACGCGTGTTCGTCTGTGAAACACGTGTGCAGACTCTTGTGTCCAAACCCGCGATCGCAATGGCAGTAACAGGGCAGTTGGGCCAACGTCTCGGGAATTGCTTTGGCGACTGTGTAAGCCTCCCGAGTCTTGCCATAAAATTCATTAGCAGGAAGTGTAGGTGGCAAGTTAGCAGCGACCACGGCTGTTTGAAATGCTGGCACTGGAGTATGTGTACCAGGCTGCGTCGCGACACTCTCAGCCGAATCATTATGAGAATGCTTTTCGCCGTTTCCCTTCGACTGCCACACGACCACAACCGCAAAGACTGCAAGCAGAGCAACAGCCCCAATCAGTAGTTTATTCTTCATATACGTCCTTTTTAAATGCGACCTTCCCGTTTGAATAATACCATTCAGTAGCACCCTGCTGTCGGCGAGCGCTACAAATTATAGCGAACTGCATTACAATCACTGCACATGAAGAGGTCGGCCCAAACCTGGCCAGGGTACATTTTGGGAGCAGCCGCTATCGCTCTTGCCACTGTCCTCCTGAAACTATTAGGTGCTCAAATCAACTCGACGACAGTAGCACTTGGAATGCTGCTCATTGTCCTCTTCACGGCCACGCGCTGGGGAAGCCTTCCTGCTTTATTCACTTCCCTGCTCGCCATGCTCTGTTTCAATTTCTTCTTCCTGCCGCCGTTCAAAACCTTCTCCATAGCCTCGACTGACAACTGGGTTGCGCTCGCGGCATTTCTGATTACCGCCATCACGGCGGGCCAGTTATCGGCCCGCGCGCAACGTCGCGCTGAGGAGGCCGAAGCGGGTCGACAAGAGATCGAAAGACTTTATAAGGAGTTGCGCGATGTATTTGAACGCGCAAGTCACGCCGAA
This sequence comes from Acidobacteriota bacterium, assembly GCA_003222935.1. Classification (GTDB taxonomy): domain Bacteria; phylum Acidobacteriota; class Blastocatellia; order Pyrinomonadales; family Pyrinomonadaceae; genus PSRF01. The sequence goes on along the minus strand of QHXL01000402.1, from coordinate 7,671 downwards.
GCCTTACAACAGAGTGAAAAATTGAAGTCTGCGCTGCTTGACGCCGTTACCCACGACCTGCGTACTCCACTCGCTTCGATTAAAGCTTCCATTACAACCTTGCTCGATGAAATCAGGACTGTAAACGCGGGGGACTTACCCATTACTCTCGACCGTGACTCGCGAGTGGAAATGATGGAGATCATTGATGAAGAAAGTGATCGGCTCAATCGTTTCATCAGCGGCTTGATCGACCTGGCTCGAATTGAGGCAGGCGAAATGCGTTTGCGTCGAAACTGGGGTGCTATTGATGAGATCATAACTGCGTCGCTTGATCGCGCACGGCCGTTGACGCGCGAACACAAAGTGGAAGTAAAACTCGAAACCGGGCTGCCCTTAGTTCGGGTCGATGATCGCGCAGTAAGTGAAGTGGTCTACACGTTGATCGATAATGCGGTGAAGTATTCTTCTCCGGGGAGCCGAGTTCGAATTAGCGCATCACAGGGTGACGATCGAATGATTCGCATGAGCGTGGCGGATGAAGGTTTCGGCATTCCGTTGGATCTGCGTGAGCGAGTGTTTGACAAGTTCTATCGTGCGACGCGCGGAGGACAAACAACTGTGCCTTCCGGAACCGGAATGGGTCTCGCGATAGCGAAAGGAATAGTTGAAGCTCATGGTGGGAAGATATGGATCGAAAGTAATGAAGCCGGGCGAGGGATCTCCGTCGTATTTACGTTACCAATTGGGGATGATGAAGAGGAATCGCACGAAACTATTAACTTAGTCGAGTCGGTCAGTTGAGAGATGAACGAAAGTGAACGCATTCTCGTAGTCGATGACGAACCGCAGTTAACCCGTGTCTTGCGAACTGGTCTCAAGTCGCGGGGTTACGAAGTTCGTGTCGCTGCCGATGGTTTGTCAGCATTGGAAGTATTCGGAGACTGGCATCCCGATCTGCTGATCACAGACCTTGCGATGCCAAACATGAATGGACTCGAACTCACACGCCGGATCCGGGTGGTCTCACAAGTACCGATTATCGTGTTGTCTGCAAAGGACGAAGAGAAAACAAAAATTGAAGCGCTCGATCTGGGCGCCGACGATTTCGTGACCAAGCCGTTTGGAATCGATGAGTTACTTGCCCGCGTTCGCGCTTCGCTGCGGCGTGCAAAAACTGTCGCTCGCAATGAATCAACACTCCTCGAAGACGGCGACTTTCGAATCGATCTCGACGCGCACAAAGTAAGTGTTAACAAACGCGAGATTCACCTGACTCCTAAGGAGTTTGACTTGCTAAGTTACTTCATGAGGAACGCCGGAAAGGTGCTTACCCATCGAACCTTGCTGGCTGCCCTGTGGGGTGTGAACTACGTTGAGCAGAACGAATACTTGCGAGTCTTTGTTGGTAACCTCAGAAAGAAGATTGAACCAGACGCTTCTGGGCCACGTTATATCCTCACCGAACCCTGGGTAGGCTATCGATTCAACCCTAACGGCTAAAGTCCGAGATGCTTTAGAGCCTCTTACAAAAGTCAGGACCAGCAAAAAGGAGATTGAAATTCAGCGCAAGTTGGGAAGGGCGGTTTACCCCCGCTGGCCATATTAAGGCGCCACCGAGGTTCTTTTTAGCGGTGTAAGCGGGGATAAACCGCCCTTCCCAACTTGCACTGAATTCGATTTCTTTTTTTCCCCAGGTCTGACTTTTATAAGAGACTCTAAAGACGTTCGGAAATTAAAAGTCGTAGGAGAAACCGAGATGTGCTCCGGCTCGCGGACTTGCCGTAAATCGACCGGCAAGGATACCGAATGAGAGGGCGAACTTTTCCGTGAAGTTGAAGTTACCACCAAGCTGCGTAGATAGCTGACCACGACTTAATGATTCCCGCGTACTAAGTGCTCCAAAGATCTCCACACCGAGTTTGAGTCGATCAGTAAAGTCACGAACCAGAGAAATATTACCTGTGAAAACCTGGCCCCGCTCTGCCTGGACTCCAATCAACCCTGTCGAACTGTTTCCGCTAAACAACACGCCACCGTTTAATCGCAGCTTGGTTTTCTTAGTAACTGACTTCTGCACAATGCCGTAAAGGTAGTAATCAACCAATCCCGAACCTAATTGTTTTTTCACTTCACCCGTTGGCGCCTCAACGTAAAAGACAGCTGACAACGCCGGCATTCTCGACCCTTCCCGTTCATCGACCAAATTGTACTTAACGCCAACCTGCGTATCGCCTTGACCGGTGACCGTGCGGTGAGTTGCTGTGCGCGAGCTACTTAGTGTGATCACGGGAGCGTTGACGCCGACTTCGAGCTTCTTAGTCACTCCATAGTTGAGCGTAAAAACAAGTGTGTTCTGTCTCTTCGCAGGATAAGCCCCGCGTTGAAGAATGTCGTGTTCGTTATAGATCTCAAGGTGGAACTTTCCCTTCTCGGTTGTATCAGCGTCGTCAGTGTAGAAAGGCAGCTGCGCTGAGGCGACGGCCGTACAAGTGAAGATGAGTGTTAGGAGTGGAATGAGTATCCGCATCGGGGCCGCAGTTTACTGGTGCGGCATATTAACAGTGATTGCTGGTAAGAGGCCGCAATGAAAACAGTAAAACAGGTGTGCGACTTATGGTGCGAAGCCCTACTGCTATAATCCCGCCGTCTTCAATCAATCTGGGGCTTTAGAGGAGCGTCACATGCCTTGTGAACCCAATCTGCTGGTTGGTATCAACATGTTTGAGTTGCTGGACGAAGATGATCGAGAAGCTCTGGCTAAAGTTATTGACGAGGAAAAGCTGCTTGCCGGTCAGACTCTCTTCCAAGCTGGTGACCCGGGAGAGTCACTCTTTATCGTCCAGAAAGGCGAAATCGAACTCTTCATTAAAGACACTGCCGGACAAAAGATTGTCTTAACGACCGCCGGCCCGGGAGATTTGTTTGGCGAGTTAGCGATGCTCGATTCTGGCCCACGTACCGCAACGGCTCTCGCGCTTACCGACACGGAGGTGTTGGTCCTCGATCGCGACGATCTGATCCTTTTATTTCAACGCCGGCCAGATGCAGGGCTGCACATGCTGGCAGCGTTGAGCGGGCTTACGAGGAAAGCTGACGAGCTACTGCGCACTCGCGTTTCCCGCAACGTAAACGAAGAAATGGAGGAGCACACAATTCCGTTGCTTCGC
>QHXL01000402.1:0-4470 GCA_003222935.1 Acidobacteriota bacterium | reverse complement strand
TGGTTCATCACCTGGATAGCGCTCAACCAGTTGCCGTTTGGGGTTCAATTCGATCCATTTCCGTTCGGACTCTTAACGATGATTGTCTCTCTGGAAGCAATCTTCCTTTCATGTTTTGTGCTAATCAGTCAAAACCGCCAGGCACAGAAAGATAAAGTAAGAGCAGACATCGAGTATGAGGTAAATATCAAGGCCGAACTCGAGATTGCCCACTTGCATGAGAAAACAGATCGGATTTACGAAAACATGATGGCGCGTTTTGAGAAAATAGATAAGCAAACGGCCCGGTAGAAGCGTGAGAGTGGCGAGGAAGTCAGTACCGTAACGCGGTAGCGTCGGGTCCTTTGTCATCGCAACGGCCTAAGAGAATAACGAACCCGACCCTACCGCGTTACGGTGCTGACATCGTCATCCAGGACTACGGTCCCAGAACTGCAGTCTCGGTAATTTACTTTTCCTTTTCACCTTTGATGTGAAGCGTTAACACCACTTCATCACGAATCAAATTATCACCAGCTCCCGCATAGTTAATGCCGAAGTCTTTTCGGTTGATCGAAAACGTGCTCTCCACTGTCGCTGCTTCAGGAGTCACATTGATCGTTGCGGGAAAACTGATCGACTTAGTGACGCCATGTAATTGGAAGTTTCCGGTAACGGTGTGAGTAGCACCTTTCTCCCCTCCCGGTTTTATTTCGGTCGAGGTGAAGGTCGCCTGGGGAAACTTCGCGACGTCGAAGAAGTCGGGGGTCTTGAGGTGTTTGGTCAGATTTTCGTCATCGGCCGTAATTGAATCCATATCGATGCTGACGCTGACTCGACTTTTTTCTATTTGGCCCAGGTAATCAACCGTTCCGGAGAACTGTTTGAACGAACCATTATGGCTACCGGTCACTTTTGAGCCGATAAACTCAAGCTTCGAGTTCTGAGGAGTTATCGCATATTTTTCTCCCGAGCTCGTTGTTTGAGGTGTTGCAGAAGTTGCCTGTCCGGTTACTGCTTTTGTTTTGTCGGCGGCTGGATCAGCACACGCAACGAACAACAAACCCAAAGATAGAATCACTCCTGATAAGCAAAGCCTCATTCCCATCCTCCCGAACCTGTGTTTCCTAAAAACGGAAAAGTTTTTCGATTTCGCTAACCTTAGCATGAGCTCCTCGCGGTCTCAAACGACTCACTCTTCGAGGAACCAACCCTTCCCACCTAAACAAATTGCATTACGCTTCACGAAAACCAAGGGACCAGGGCTACAATCCGCTCAATGCAACCACACCAGACTTTCGACGTTGCGGTTATCGGCTCCGGCGTATTTGGCGCCTGGACCGCTCACCAACTTCAACAATCAGGGGCTGCAGTAGTCCTGATAGACGCATATGGTCCCGGCAACAGTCGATCAAGTTCGGGTGGTGAAACCAGAATCATTCGTATCGGTTATGGTCCAGACGAGATCTACTCCAGAACTGCTGCACGTTCACTCCAGCTCTGGCAGCAGTTCTTTGAACGACATGAACCATCGACAACTCCCCGTCACGATCGACTATTCCAAAACACAGGGGTTTTATGGTTGGCCCATGCTGATGATCCCTATTGCGAAGCTACAATCAGAACTCTCAAGTTACTTGGCGTAAGACACAAACGATTCGATCGTTGCGAACTGGAAATCTTGTACCCGCAACTTCGGTTCGACGGTGTCGAGTGGGCAATACTCGAGCTGGACAGCGGCGCTCTCATGGCACGTCGAGCCGTAAAAGCTGTTGCCGCAGCAGCTGAGAGTCGAGGTGTAACGGTCTGTCAGAATGCGGTTCTTAAACCAGCAGGAAGTGGCCGTATTAATCAACTGTCGACCGAGGACGGTAAGAACGTGATAGCAGACAAGTTCATCTTTGCCTGCGGACCATGGCTACCAAAACTATTTCCTGAACTCTTAAAAGATCTCATCCACGTCACCAGGCAGGAAGTGTTTTTCTTTGGGGCTCCTGCCGGCGATGATCGGTTGAACTATGGCTGCATGCCAATTTGGGTCGATTTCACCGACCTCGTCTACGCAATTCCAAACCTTGATGGCCGCGGGTTGAAAATCGCGATCGACTCACACGGTGTCGAGTTTGATCCGGACACTGGCGACCGGGTTGTTACTACCGAAGGATTAGCAGCCGTGCGTCAATATTTGCGGAGACGCGTCCCGGCATTAGAAACCGCACCGGTAACAGAAAGCAGAGTCTGCCAGTACGAAAACACATCGAACGGTGATGTTTTGATCGACCGGCACCCTGATTTTGAAAATGTTTGGTTGGTAGGCGGAGGATCCGGCCATGGTTTTAAACATGGACCGGCAGTGGCGGAGTATGTTGTCTCAATGATTTCGAGTGGCAGTACAACCGAGCCTAGATTCAGCCTCTCGAGTAAACAAAAGTTTCAGCGACGCGAGGTATTTTGAAGGTTACAACTAACGCCTGATTGTGATAAACCTGTGGGCGTTGTTTCGTAGACACTAATGCCTTCTTTGGGGATTTTTATCTCACTTTCTGCACAAGGTTTGATTCACACTTTTAAGACGAGTAGTCCCGGAGTCAGTCGAGTCTCATCATGAGAGAACCTGCATCACAGGGAGCTAACTGTATTGCACTCATCCTGGGTGGAATTGCGATACTGGCGCCCCAGTTAAATCCACTCTTCCGGTACGTCTTCATTAACTTTCTTATTGTTGGAGCCATACTCGCGTTTTTGTGGCCCGAACGTAGTTGGCGATGGGGATTGTGGATGGCGATTCCAGTTGTGACATTGGGAGTGATCAATTTCGCGAACAGTATGAGTGTCGGAGCCTTACAGGGTACGCTAATTGTCACTGCTCAAGCGTTTTTGGCAGGCGCTTTAATGGGCTGGCTCGGCTCGCGATTTTCTCCACGTCGATTACCGTACCAGGATCTTCGTTAGACGGCGCACCAATAGCGCTTTTGCGGATAAAACAAAAAGCCGCGGGGATCTTTAACAGAGACTAAGGCTTCGCAGACAAGTTGTAGTCTTCTAATAACTTCTGAGCTCGGATGCTTGGACTGATGAGTGCTAGTTTCTGCGACCAATCGTACCCGCTAAACACGCCAACAACTTCGGCTTTAGAGTTGTAGACCGGACTGCCAGAAAATCCGTCGCGACTATCTATCTTCACGGACCAGTACTCCTGGTTACCCAGCATGTAATTTCCATAGAAGCTGCCATGACTGACAACTTTGTCACCATGGGGACGAGCAATCAGCACCAACTTATCGTCGCGCTCCGGTGAAGTTTGGAACGTGGGCGCCTTTGCGTCCTTTGAATTCTTACACATCTCAAGCAAAGCAAGATCGGCTTCTTTGTCGACCTTTATCACCTTGGCTCGACAGCCATCGACATAGACCCTCACAGCCAACTCGTCGTCAGGTCGATAACCCAACATCACCTTCTTGGTGCTACTCAAGTTTCCGGAGATAACGTGATACGCAGTCATGACGAGCCCGTTACCAACAAGGAACCCGGTCGCATATCCATTTGGTCCAACGTCAAACAAAACCGAGATGGCATGCTCGAGAGGATTTTGGTCCTTCTTTGTGAACTCGAGCTCGAGTGAGAGGGTATAGCGCTCCTGCTGCTTTAGCATCCGTTTGGAACTATTGTCTGCAGCGCAAACGGGTGTTAGCAGAAGAACTACGAGGGCCATACAGGTAAGTCCAGCCAGCTTGCTTTTCATCGCGGGCCTCCGTTTGTTCTGATAATCCGTGCTCTGAAGCCGCTCGTAAAAGCGATCTTCATTGGGAAAAATCAAAACCGACTATTCAGGTCGCAGGGCGGGTAAAGAAACGACCTTTAGAAGAATTTGTTAACCGAGAAAAGGAACTGGAGCATTTTAGGTGGACACCCCGGGATACGCAATGGTTTTGCGGGAATAAGCCGAGAACCCAGGCGGAATTCTCTAAGGTCGCAGGTCTATTTCGCGGCAGCACCAAGTTGTTTGGCTTCGGTGAGACGGCCGTAATCCGGGTGAAGATAAACCAGGCGTCCGCCAACGATCGTCGCTACTGCTGCTCCCTGCATCGAGCGTCCATGAAAAGGAGTGTTCTTGCTCTTGGACCTCGTGCGATTTACATCAAAAACCCAACTAAACTGCGGATCGAGAATGGTTACATCCGCGTGGGCATTCGCTTGGAGCGAGCCCCGATCACTGAGACCAAAGATACGGGCCGGGTTGGTCGCGCACATTTCTACCATGCGTTCCAGGTCGATCAAACCGCGGTGGACAAGGTCGAAAGTTAGCCCCACAGATGTTTCCAGTCCTGTAATTCCGAACGGTGCCTGGTCGAACTCCAGCGCCTTTTCGTCAAAATGATGCGGAGCATGGTCAGTTGCGATTGCGTCGATCGTCCCGTCTTTCATCCCTTCAAGGATCGCATCGACGTGTTCCCGGCTACGAAGTGGCGGACTCATCTTGGTGTTGGTGTC
>QHXL01000401.1:1319-6010 GCA_003222935.1 Acidobacteriota bacterium | reverse complement strand
AGCCGCCCGGACGTCGGGGGGCAGTTGGTGTATTGGTGCTATGGAGATAACACATACCGGGTGAATGGCGGAGTGCCGATTGATCCTTCAACCGCTTTGGTAAACTCCGTGAACAAAGGTGTGGCTTACGGAATGAAATATATCGAAATTTACCGCAAGGACGTTCTTAACCTGCCGAGTGCTGTCCATTACGCCCACACTCTACTGCAGTCTCAAGCGAACTATTAGCGGCGGGATCCGTCGATGGCGCCCTAACACACGGCCTGTCGAGACTCTGGCTGGATTGTTCGGAGTCTGACATAGCGCTGCCTATTCCGGCTGTGCAAGTGCATAGACAAGGGATTCGTCCCGCGTCTTTCATTCACCGTATTTGCAAGAAGTCTGTCAGACTTTTGGCGGAAACCTGACCAACAAGTCACGTTCGCTGCTAAAGTCGCCTTTCAGGTTCAGTAACCAATTCAGGCGTGACTTCATCGTATTGGAACGCTAAAATTTAGCATTACGCCTGTTGGCTTTTCATGACTGAAAGTGTGCAGACTTCGGTTCTTACGCCCGCGACAGCCTGCAATTACATCACCATTGTCCAACGCAAGGTCCACGAAATTGCCTTAAGCGAATCTCATAATTTGGCGGCGCCAACAATGTTAGACCTGGAGAAGGCATTGGGAGAAAAAATATCAAAGTGCGATTTGTGGAGGAGGAATTGGCGGAATCGAATTTATCTGGTGCAGCTCGCGAGCGGCGCACTGACGGTTGCCAAACAGGTTGTCCGTGGAGATGACGCAATGGTGCAGTGTCAATACGATCAACTTCGTGCGCTGGCATCACTTCAGATTCCCGGATTACACGTTCCTCGAGCACTTGCCTTAATCGTTCCGAAACGAACAGTGGTGATGGAGTTTATCCACGGTCCAACGCTGAGGAAACTGGCGCGATACAGCGATCGGACGGACGAACTGATTGCAGCCTGCGAACTTTCTGGGCAAATCCTGGCACGAATTCACCTCGCTTGGACCGAGGAGATCGCTCCAATTCCGGTGGAAGTGCTGGCGCGCGATTTTGCCGCCGCTTCCTGGCATCTTACCTCGCGCGAACAGGCAATTCTCAAAAGGTCGCTGGAGGTCCTGTGTCAAGCGAAGGTAACCATGGGAAGGGTTTGTTATGACTATCAATCGAAAAACCTCCTGTATGACAAGGGGAAGCTGACTTTGATCGATCCGCCCGATGCCTTGTGGTATGGTATCCATCTGTGGGATTACTCGCGCTTTCGAGGTGGTCTCCGTCGGATGTTGTGGAGAATTTACTTACGGCAGCCATTGCAACACCATCGCCATGCCAGACTCCGCGAAACATTAGCAGCTTTTAAGCGAGGTTACATCGAATGCTTCAATAAACAGCATCCGGAGCCAGCATATTTCGCGGTAGCAACACGGCTTCTCGAACTTCAGCACACAGGTATGTCGATGGCCATGAATCAAGGGAAACTCGATCTGGCACGACGGCGCAAATCTCTTGGAGCTATTGTGGCTGCAAGGAAAACCAGCCTCGCTACTCTTCCTTTGTTGGAGCTGGAAAAACGCTGGCTATTCAGGCAGCTGGCGTGTGAACTTCCATGAGTTACGCATCCGGGCAGCAAAAAGCACACGCGATCAGGCATCCGTTCCGGCCAACGTCAGATTCTGCGACGATCACTGTTGCGTGAAACAGTCGCAGAGAATCGTTAAGAACGCCATCTTCGGTATCGGTGGCTCGGCCGTTGGTGGCCTTATCTATCTCGCTACCGTTCTCAAGATCGCGCGCAGCGTCAGCGTCACGGAATTCGGCAAGTACTCTTTCGTTCTCGCGTTTGCAATGTTCGTGAGCAATGTGGCTGACTCCGGTCTCCCGCGCATGTTGACGCGTGCGGTGGCGAGGGATCGCGAGGAACTTTTGCCGGTGGCCGGCGCGACTTTTTCGCTGATCTGGATCCTGTCGGGAGCGGTATGCCTTCTTGTCTGTATCGTCGCTCCTTTTTTACATTTCGGCACCGACGTAAAAATCGCCATGGTGGGGATGAGCCTTGCTACCTTGGCAGCTTTTCATGGTTCTGGGTATGGGGCTATTCTTCGCGCCTACGAAGATAACGAGCTGGTTCAAACAGGGTTCGTCCTGCACAAGCTATCCTTGTTTGTGTTTGTGTATCTCGCTCTGAAACTAAATCTCACTTTGTTCGGCTTTGTTGCCGCGCACCTCATTACTAATATCCTGCTCTGGGCGTTCTATGAAGTTCTTGTCTCGCACATGTATGCCAGGATCTCCTTGCGCTTCGACATAGGGCTCTGGAAAAAACTTCTACTGGATGCTCTTCCTCTTGGCGGTAGCGTCATGCTTCGCCAACTTGCACTACAAATGGACGTGCTCGTTCTTACCTGGCTCTCTAACCTCACTGTTGTTGGCTTGTTCAGCGGCCCATACCGAATCAGCACGGCGCTGAGAATCGTTCCGCAGGCTCTCTCCACCCCCCTGTTCCCGCTCTTCTCCCGCACTGCTCATTCCTCAAAGGAGCGTTTTACAGAGGTTTATCAATTGAGTGTAAAGTTCTTTCTGATCGTCAGCATTCCTATCGCAGCGTTCTTTGTTAGCTGGTCGGGACCAATTCTACGAACGGCGCTCGGCAGGAAGTACCTACCCGCTATTCCGGCTATGCAGCTGCTTGGGATTGGCTTAGTTCCCTTTTTTTTATCCACTCTGTTTCAATATCTTTTTGCTGCTCTAGGTGAACAAAAGCGCTTTTTTGTTAGCACGTGCACAACCTCCATTTTGCGGCTGGTCCTTCTTGTGACATTGATTCCAACTCTGGGACTCATTGGGCCACCTATTGCCTTTCTTTGTTCGGAAGTCCTGGTCGTTGGCATTTGGGTGCTACAACTGCATCGACTGGGGTTTTCCTCCCGCTTTCTGCACATCAGCTGGAGACCGCTTGTCAGTGGCGCCATCATGTGTGTGCTTCTCTTCACTTGCAGTGAGACAACTCCTCCCACGCAGCGTGGTGCCATCGCCATTGTCGCCATGCTATTATACGGAGGTCTGCTTTTTGTGTTGCGAGCATTTACCCCCGAGGAAATTTCTCATGTGCGAGAGGGCATAAGCTTCATCGCGCCTTTTGTGCAAACCTGGAGCAAGCGACTCACGCGAGCTCGTAAAATAGATTGACCATTTAGCTGTGTTCGGGTGGTTTATCCCTTTCCGTTGGCACCAACTGTGGCGATCGTGAATTTTTCCACGAAAGGAATTACGTGATTGCCAAAGATGTGGCTTTTGAAGTGGACGCAGCGAAAGTTGTAACATCCACCATCAGGCGCTGAATGCCGCTGCTGGCTTTTGGCATAATTGCTTGACCTAATCGCCAATGCTACGATTTGCTCGGTGAACCGCGAGGCGCTGATTTTTCTTCACATCCCGAAAACTGCGGGAACCACATTAAATCGAATTATAGAATGGCAGTACAATCCAGTTTCAATCTACACGGTTGACCCGCACCGAATTCGCGCCACGGTTGCGCGCTTCAAAAAACTTCCAGAGCAGCGTCGCCGCCGGTTCCGAGTCGTGCGTGGACATTTGCTCTATGGCATCCATGAGTTTCTCCCGCAAGGCGCCACATACATCACAATGCTCCGCGATCCAGTGGCCAGGGTGTTATCGAGTTACGCCTTTATCTTGCGCAGACCGCTCCACCCGCTTCACCGCAAATTGAAAGCAGGGCGGCTGGGCGTGGAAGATCTTATTCGAATGACACCTCATCGTCAGAACTTGCAGTGCCGCTTTATCTCGGGCATTGGCGTTGGTCCGGATTGTGACGAGCGGGTACTCGAGCTCGCAAAAGAAAACCTGACGCGTTCATTTCCAATCGTCGGGCTGTGCGAACGATTTCAAGAGAGCTTGTGTCTGATGATCGAAGCATTCGGATGGAACGTGCCGTTTTACACAAATTGGAAGGTGACGAAGCGTCGTCCTTCGACCGAACCGAAGGGGATTGATATGATCCGGGAGTTCAATCGTTTCGACCTCGAGCTTTATGAGTTTGCCCGGAAGTCCTTTGAGGAAAATATGCGCAGGAACGCAGACGTAATCAGGGATGCCTTAGCTACTCTAAATTCTAGGCAAAACCCTCGAGGTTTAAAGGGGTGTTGGTACTCGGCATTGGGGACCAGTCGGTTTTTGTTAACAAAGGCCATCTCTGCGTTGTGACATTTATACCCAACATGGAGTGTGGCTACCGAGGTCCCCTCTTACTCATGGATAGTTCTTGCCTCGGTTGCTCGTAAGTGGATTAAACTTCTTCTGCGCAAATTTGTCAGGCAGTCCGCAATCTGGCTAACTGCAGTTACGATGTATGTTTAGGCTACTCGCCGTCTCGAAGCTCCAAATAATATAGAGAGCTTGACCCAAATTACTGATTTAATAACCTCGTGGAATGTGAATAGCTCACAATTACGCAGCTTCTTTGAGCGCTTCCGTCTGCTCTTGAAAATCGGTAGCAGACCACGCTCCCGGCTGCAGCAAATTGGCATGTGGCTCAACCGCTCTTCTCTTGGGCTACCCATTCCCTGGAAAGTTCCGCCTCTCGATTCCTCGGCTCCGCCTCCGGTTGTTATCGGTGCCACAGGCGGCTCGGGAACCAGGGTCATGTCTCAAGTGCTTCAGAAAGCGGG
>QHXL01000401.1:0-1234 GCA_003222935.1 Acidobacteriota bacterium | reverse complement strand
TCCAAATGTCGAGCCTAGAGTGCTGGTTCGCGCCGGGCGCGATTTCGAGAGAATGCTCTATCTCCATCGGCGCGGCATCTCATCGCCGAATGCACGGTGGGGTTGGAAAAATCCGCGCAGTTTATGGCTAATCCCTTTTCTGACGGCGCGATTTCCAGAGTTGAAGTTCATTCATATGATCCGAGACGCACGGGACATGATGCTCTCCGAGAACATTTACTTTCTGCGGCAGAATGGTCATTGGTTGCTCGGGCCGGACTGGTGGAAGAACCCAGAAGCGGCGCAATTGGAGCTGTGGCGTGCCAGTAACGAGCGTGCACTGGAGTTCGCTCGGCACCTGGGCGCCCGATATCACATAGTCCGCTATGAGGATTTGTGCAGGAAACCAGCAGACACGGTTTCGGCAGTAATGGCGTTTCTGGGGCAACCCGAGATAAACATCGGTCCGTTGATCGAAGGTATTCGCGATCGCGGCAATATAGGCCGTTGGCGTAACGACCAGGCGGCGAAAGTCGTTGAACTCAGTCGAGCCGCTCGAGCCGATCTCGAGCGTTTTGGGTATGAGGTCTGAAAACGCATGGCTCGCTGTCTGCTCGGAAAAAGCTTGCGAACAACGATACGAGCACAAACTTCTGGCCGACAGCACGTATCGTCAGCCCGACAATACTTGCAGGCCATATCATAGGTTCCCATGTGTACTGGAACGGCCAAGGTAACACGTCAGCGGTAAAGCAGTAACGCGCTCACCCGTAGCGCTGCGATCACTTTACCATCAAAGCGCTCGAAATCGCCGGGGCATGCATCCGCCCGTATAAGGCCAAGCCTCGTCTTGATGGGTGTGCAGGCGGTGTCAAGGTTTTTACTAAAAATTTGTAAAATTAGCTTGACTTATTATGCGAAACCTCTGTCATGGCACAATGAAACGCATGTCCCTTTCGCTCACCCCGCAACCTTTTCTGAGTTATGTCGCCGCGGCAGTCAGCGCTGCTCTGCTCCTGCTCTGGCCCGTGCGCCAGGCAGTTTCGTCGGAATTAAGGGGCCGGCAATTCATCGACGTGTCGAGGCAAGTCGGCTTGATCATGGAAGCCAAGAAATCAAAGGGCAATCCAGTTTGGGGCGATTTCAACAACGATGGTATTCTCGATCTCATCGTGCCTTGTCACGGCCTCTCCTTGTCCCACGGGCCGTTCGTCTATTTGGGAAACCCCAATGGCACGTTCAGCGATATTCGCAG
>QHXL01000015.1:2722-15546 GCA_003222935.1 Acidobacteriota bacterium | reverse complement strand
AAAAGCGTTTGCTTATTTTCCTTATGCGGTGTTGAAGGAAGTGGACGACTTTCACGATGGCACAATCAGTATGCGTTTCAAGCTTGTTGCTGGTCAGCTTGATTCGTGTGCGGGAATACTCTTCAACTTAAAGCCTAACGGCGATTACTTGACGGTCCGTTTCAATGGCAAGGAAGACAATGTCGTGCTCTGGACTTTTGTGCATGGCAAACGTTCGTTTGTGAAGAAGGGAAGTGAGAACGTCCCGCTCGAGAAGGGCACCTGGCACACACTGGAAATAGGCGTTAAGGGAACTGCCTTACAAGCTTCTTTGGATGGAATACATCTGCTTGACTACACGTTGGCCGAAGTAGTCTCCGGAAGAGTTGGAGCCTGGTCGAAGACCGACAGCGTAACTTACTTCGATCAATACACGGTCAGTCGATAAGCGAGTAGCACAGACTTCAGTCTGTGTCTCCATCGTTTAGGTAGGTGAACAAGAAGAGGGACGCCGAGATATCTCGACGTCCCCTTTACTTTTGCAGGCACAGACTGAAGTCTATGCTACCCGCTAGAAAATAAATCTTGCCTGGAGTTGGAAGGTGCGTGGTGGGTCGATATTTGCGAATGCTGGAATCGCATTGGTGCTGGTACCAAGTCCGCCCACGAACTGCCCGAATGTTGCAGCCGGGCTTGCGGCATCCCCGTAAACCGTTACGCCTCTCGCCAGAAAGTTTCCATGGTTGAAAAGATTGAAGCCCTCGAAGCGCAACAAGATGCTGGTGCGCTCCGACGTCTTGATGCGACCCTCAACGAAAGCCGCTACTTCTGAAGTCGGAGTTCCGCGAAACGCCGACTTGTGAATGATTTGCCCGTTCACAACCGGTCGATCATTCAAGATGCCGTCGCCGTTGTTGTCCACTCCGGTTGTCGCATTAAAAGGTCTGGCTGACGCAAGCATCGCAAGCGTCCCGGCGGAGATGTTGTATGGGAACCGATAGGTGAAAGTCATAACCGCGCGATGGCGTTGGTCTACAACACTTGGCCCGCGTTCTACTTCACCCAGCCGCGAAAGAACGGTCTCGTTTGGTCCAATACCATTACCGTCAGGTTCACTCGTGTTGGTTGCCTTGGAAAGTGTGTAACTTACAGAAGCATACATTCGACGATTGCCTCGATAGGTCAACAGAGTCTGCAAGCCATCGTAATCAGCAACTCCGAGGTTGGTAATAACATTGACCTGTCGCACGCCGCCATTGGCGGGAAGGATTGGGCGGGTAGCATTTGCTGCCGCAACAGTTCTGATTGATCCGATCGTGGTTCGCTCGATCGCCGAAGGAGCGTTGAGATCAAAAGTGCGATCCATGTCGCTGAGATGTTGATGTACGTAGTCCGCCCCGAAAAACAACCCGCTAAAGAACTCGTGTTCGGCCCCGATCGAGACCACCTGGCTACGAGGATTCACTAACTCATCCGGGTAGTTTGGCAGCAGATTGAAGTTCAGTCCGTACTTTGCGAATTGAGTCTGGTAGAACGACCGTCGTCCTGCCCGGATCGTGATATCACGAGCGGGCAATTGATTCGCCGGTATAGTTCGTGGATCCACGTTGACTGGAACAGAAGTCAAAGAAGTCGGGAAACCAGTCTGTCCGGGATTAGCGGTATAGGTTGTTAGACCATCCAGACCGTTGACGAGGTAGCCGGCGACAGCATTAGTTCGAATCTGCGTGTAGTACATTCCGTAACCGCCGCGAATTGATGTGCGCGAATCGCCGCCTGGATGCCAGCCGAAACCGAGTCGCGGCGCAAAGTTCATTTTGGCATCGGTAAGAGTTTGACGGTCGTAACGAAGTCCCAGATCTAGAGTCAGATTTCGGTTTACGTGAAAGCTGTCCTGCACAAAGCCTGTGAGTAACCACTGAGGCAACTCATAACTATCAATACCAAAGTTAATTGGTTGTTGATAGTTCTGAACGTTCGCCAGAGTTAGTTGGTTGAGCGGTAAAGTTCGTGAAGCGTCAGTAGTCAGGAAGGTAAAGGTGCCGAGAATTGCCGTTCCGGGTTCGCTGCCTGTTCCCCCGGCTTCGTGGTGGATAATACTGCCGCCGAAACGAAAGTAATGTCGACCATGGGACCAGGAAAGAGTGTCTGCAAACTGAACCTGATGACCCCAAAGATCCGAAGCCCTCGACTGTCCGACCGTGAAAGGTACCGCACCGTTACCGCTGCCACGTGTATAGGTTGTTGAAAGTGATTGAGCCTCCCACAGCGTTACCGGGTCGCCATGAAGATAGGAAAAGCGAGCCTCGTTGAGAAGCGTGGGACTAAAAACTGTCGTGTGATTTACCTGGGCCGTAAACGCCCGGCGTGAGTAACGACGCGCGACGCTTGGGGCATTGGTACCGCCGACGGCGTCTTGCGGATTGTCGTCAAAAAAGCGATCGACATTTACCCTGAACATCAAGTTCTGTTTGGCTGTCAGCTTATGATCGATACGACCATTAAAGAGGAACTGACGATAGTGACCTTCGTAAGCAAGATTCCCATCAGCGGGCAACACGAACGCCGGTAAAGTGGGCGACAGGAATGCGGTTCGGTTTTGACGAGTGTAGTCTGCGGTCGCGAAGAAGAAAGTCCTGTCGTTGACGATCGGACCACCGATTGAACCTGAGACTTGTGAAAGTGCGTCAGGAATATCCACCGGATTGATCGCGACGAGCGTACTCGGTGTAAAACAGGTCGGAACCGAGCTTGGACAGAAGCCTTTTGTTGAAAAAGTCTTGGCTTGCCAATCACCAGGTCGCGACATGAACAAACCTTCACCGTGAAACTCGTTTGTGCCGGCTTTGGTGACGATATTTAGAGCCGGCCCTGACGTCCAGCCGTACTCGGATGAAAAAGCATTTGAGAGAATGGCTATCTCCTGAATTGCTCCCAGTGGAACAGTGGCGATTGCCGTTTGACGTCCCCAGCCCTCGTCGTTGTTGGCGCCATCAATAACGAAGGTTGTTGCCCGTCGCGACCCGACACCGGTGATGAAGTATGTGGCGTTCACAAACAGGTCGCCGGTGCCTTTACCCTGGCGAAATGCAGAATTGAGTAACGGTAGTGTTGTTGCTTTTCTTCCGAGAATCGGTGTCTCGTCGATCTGCTCGCTCCTGACTGAAAGTCCTATTTGTGGATCGGCACGCACGCCTTCCGCGGTTCCGAACACTGTGACCTCGGCCTTTTCAGAACCGACTTGAAGACTCACTTTCAGGCTGGCAGTCTCACCCGAACGAAGAGTGATGTTGTGACGCTCCTCTTTGCCGAAGCCTTCCTTCGCGACGGTTATGGTGTAAGTACCTGTCAGCGACAGGGCTGGAATAGTGACCCTGCCGTCTGAGTCTGACACAGCGTCGCGCGTAGCTCGGGTAGCGTCGTTTACAACGGAGACGTTCGCTCCTACGACGACGGCGCCATTTTGGTCGACCACGTTGACGATCATCGATGCGGTGTTTGGCGTCTGCGCAAAGATGGCTGAACTAAAACTTAGAAAGGTAATGAACAAGAGCACTAACTTGTGTGGCATGGATTTCAGAGGAATCCGTAAATCTGATTGCTGCATATTTTCCGCCTTATTAAAGAATTTCCCGAGCTTGAATATTGGAAGGAGTCTAACCTTGAGAATTTAGGCGGAACTGGGAACTACTACCAGAGTTAGTTAATAAAGCGAGTAGCACAGACTTCAGTCTGTGTACCGATCGTTTGAGTTGGGATCAAATGAATAAAGGGACTTCGAAATGATCGAAGTCCCCTTTCAGTATGGCCGACACAGACTGAAGTCTGTGCTACCCGTTAGAGAGTGGTAGTTTCTTCGAAAGGGAGATCAGGTTGGAATCCCTTATCGCGGCCCGCTACATACAAGCGCATCGCGAACCAAAGAATTCCCAGTGCCAGGCCAATCCAGATAACAGCCCAGAAGAGTGCGGGAATGCCAGTCGCGCTTGCCATGTTCACCGCATCAGTGGGAACTGAAGGTGCAAAGGGTGATGAGAGGAAGAAAACAGTCTTTAGATCGAACAGCGCGTTGAGAACACATTGCACGGCAAGAAAACTTACAAAGAAACTTGCGACGCGAGCGCTGGCAAATCTGGCGATGAGGATCAAACCAGCTCCGATTAGCGAACCCGCCAGCAGCGTGAAGGGAATTCCGCTCCACGACGTGCCGCTATAGAGCGGTTTGAAAAGTCCGTAAATAGTTGTCAGCCCTAACACCAGAGCGCCCGAACCCAACAACACGATTCGAGCCGCGACTGACTTGCGAATGAGAACCAGCAGCAGAGCGCCAAATGCCATCGACCCCAGGTATCCGGCACTGGAGACGGCAATTTGCGAAATCAATCCGCCCTGTGTGGTGTAGGTCTCGCCACTCGCATTTGTCGCGACGCTCAAGCTCTGAACAGAATTCCCGGTAAGCAGGGCCGCTATCGCATGCCCGCCTTCGTGAATGAATGTAACGAAAATTCTAAATGGATAAGCGATGAATTCGGCGTAAGGAATGAACCAAAGTAGAACCGAAATCGTGGCCGCGACCAGAAGAGTCATGGCCTGGGGTCTGGCATCTCTTGTAAGACTTACTCTCATTTCAAATCTCCGTAGTCCGTTCGGTTTTGGGTTGGCGCTATTGTAAGACCGTGCCCGCCAAAATCTAAACACCGACTTGATAACGCTGAACTCCTGCGCCAGGTTCCCGCTCAAGTCGTTCGCTGGTAATCCCCTGATTTTCCGCCAGTCTTAACTTCCAGGCGAATCTCCGAAATAGTCATCGATTTATCCAGCGCTTTGCACATGTCGTAAATAGTTAGCGCCGCGACCGACACGGCAGTGAGCGCTTCCATCTCAACTCCCGTTTGAGCGTTTGTCGAAACTTCAGCTGAAAGTGCGATTCCGTCGGCTTCTACGGTCGCTTGTACATCGATGTTCGTCAGTGGGAGTGGATGACAAAGTGGAATCAGGTCGGCAGTCCTTTTGGCCGCCATGATGCCCGCCAGCCGGGCAGTTTCAAGTGGATCACCTTTAGGGGTTCGGCGCTCGCGTAGGGCATTGAGCGTTTCACTGTTCATCAGCACCCGACCGGAAGCGACAGCGCGCCGGGAACTTATCTGCTTGTTGCCCGTATCCACCATACGGATTCGTCCCTGATCATCTAGATGGGAAAACTGTTTCATTTTCAAAAGTAGACAACACAAAACAGGCTCGAAGCAAGCATAAACCTCGACAGTTCCGGCTAATTTCGTCTATTTTTATCAGCACTCACGGGCAGTCTTTCTTCAGTTGGTTGTCCGATAATTATCAGCCGTTCTCTTAGTGTTCCGGTGGCGTCGTGAAAATCCAATTTTCAGGGCACACCCGTAGAGTAAGAATCTAACATCGCCTAAGACGGAGGCTCCTCAGTGTTTGAGACAGACAAAGACGTCCTTGACTGGTATGAACGACAGCCGCGTGCGTTATCGAAAGAGTACGTTAGCAGGATTCGTTGGAAGGACATTAAGAATTATCCAATGAACGAAGCTTTCGTTCCTGTCCTGTATTACATGCGCGACATCGAGTACTTCACCGACATGTATTACACGGAGTTGATGCGAACACCGACGGGTCGCGATCCTGTCATAAAAAAATTCATGGATCGTTGGAGCGTTGAAGAGCTTCACCACGCAAATTTGTTGAATAGATTTCTCGAAGAAGCTGGCTACCCTACAGGAAAGAATTGGCGATCCGACGCGATGAAGAACATCCCCAAAAGCTACCTCGTCGGAAGCTATGTGGCCGATTACACCTCACGAGCATTCGGCAAAAACTTTCATGCCGCTCATATGGTCTGGGGAACCATCAATGAAGTGACCGCAGTCCAGGCTTATCGGAAACTCGGGGAACTTGCTGGTCATCCAGTCCTGAAACAACTGACGATGGGTATCGTTCAGGAAGAATCAATTCATGCGAGTTTCTATTGGAATATTGCACGCCTGAAACTGGCTGAGAAGAAGTTCGCCAGGGATCTAGCGCGATTCATCATCGCTCGATTCTGGACTCCGGTGGGACAGGGCGCCAAGCGTGAACACGAAACAAATTACGTGTTGATGACCTTGTTCAAGGGAGCTAACGGCTTAAAAGATTTCCACCGCACCGTCACCGGAAGAATTGAGCGCTTGCCCGGGTTTGATGGATTCAACGGGTTGACTGAGCGAATCGCCTCAGGTCTTCAAGTGTAACCTCCTTGGAGTGCGGGGACTTGTCACCGCTTTGTCAAAGAAGCTCGCTCGACTCGACGAACGTTATAACAAAGCGGTGACAAGTCCCCGCACTCCAAGGAGGATCTTTTTATTCAGGGAGCCGAACGAACTTCACTAACGAATCAGCGTCCAACGTTTTCGTTCCGGCCGGAATGATCGCAAGCGCGGTCGCCCTGGCAAATGCGATAAAGTCCGACGAGCCTCCCCACTTAAGTGGAAATACAATTAGTTGACCGTCGTCGTTTGTCGTCAGTTGCGCGGGCAGATAGCTATCGCGCTCCTTCGCTCCTTTAACAGCTTTCGCGAGAACGCCTGTTTCGGTCTTGAGCGCCGGATTGTTCGCTCCTTGCATCGCAAGTAACGCAGTGCGAGCGAAGAGATTGAAAGTGACTGAAACTGAGACCGGGTTGCCGGGTAAACCGAACACCAGTGTTCCTTGTGGCAGGCGAGCAAAGACTGTTGGTTTTCCGGGACGCAGCGCGACTCGTTCGAAGAACAGTTCAGCGCCAAGCTCGGTCAACGCTGTCTTCGTAAAATCATAAACTCCCATCGACACGCCGCCTGAAGTAACGATCACGTCGCAAGTTTCAGCAGCTTTTGAAATCTGTTTCTTCAAATCGGATATTTCATCACCGGTGAGTGGTAACTGAGTCACGAACGCGCCGGCGTTCTGTGCATAGGCGCCGATGGAGTAGTTATTTGAGTCGCGAATCTGATCTTGTCCAGGTTTCTGATCGACAGCTACCAGTTCACTTCCAGTCGCTAACACGCCTACCCGAGGCCTGGTCCCAACTTCAACTTCGGCATAACCAAACGACGCAAGTACCGCGAGAATGGCCGCATTGATGGTTACGCCTGCACGCAAGACAGTTTGACCTTCGCTGACCTCGGCGGCACGTCTGACGATCGAGCGACCTTCTTCTACACTTTCGAGCAGTTCAACGACTGTGTTGTCTTTGAGTTCGTGGGCCAACTCGACTTGTTGGACCGCGTCGGCTCCGACTGGGACCGGAGCTCCAGTCATAATCCGGACTGCTTCGCCTTCATGCATTTCCTGATGCCAACCCTTGCCCGCTGAGGATTCACCTACAATACGCAACCTAACCGGCGCGTTGTGTGAGTCGCTTGCACGGACCGCATATCCGTCCATTTGAGAACGGTCGAAAGGGGGCAGATCCGAATCGGCAACTATGTCCTGTGCGAGAATGCGACCGAGTGAAGTGTCTAGAGATACACGCTCTGTCGGAAGTTGAGAGGCGTGTTCCTTAACTATTTGGATTGCTTCAGCGATTGAGATCATTGGATGTACATGCCTGGCGGTACTTTAAAAACCGAAAGGCCGGTTTGGACCGGCCTCTCAAGGTTGGCGGAGGCATTCAGCCTCTGTTGGTTACTGTCCTCACCCCAGCAACCACATGCGCCGTTGGTTGAATTTTATTCAAAATAACTTCGCGGTCAATAGGCGAAAGCGGTTATTTGTTTTCCTAAATGGCTGTTTTTTACCTTAAACGGCTACGAGGCTACTTTGTGAGTGAGTTTTTGTACGTAATTCGGTATTACTACTGATCGATATCGTACAGAGCACTGCAAACTTTTTTCTTCAAACGAGGCAAACTTGACACTCCCACGAGCTTCTCTTAGCATGACGACTCGTTTGAGGAGCCGTACTTTGCGGCAATGATGTTTGAATCGAACGTGCCAAATAGATTTTTTGGATGGCTTGAGTGAAAGCCGTCAAACATAAGAAGGATAGACGACAGGGTCTTCCTCCGACAGGCACGTACGTCAATGGTAGACAGCTTCCCTTACAAGGAAGAAGTTGGGGGTTCGAGTCCCTCCGTGCCTACCAGCTTTGAGATCTCAAATCGAGATCGATTTTTGCGGAGTCGTAGTTCAGTTGGTTAGAACGCCGGCCTGTCACGTCGGAGGTCGCGGGTTCGAGTCCCGTCGGCTCCGCCACTTTTTAAGCGGTTGCACTTCAGTAAAATGAAGCGCAACCGCTTTTTAATTTTCAACTGCTGGGACCGCAGGCGTCCCCGCCTGCCGCTTTAGCCTCCATACGTCTTGGTAGCAAATGGATGCAGGCGGGGGCCTGCGGTCCCAGCACGACGGTCAGGTTATATGCTTCAACTTTTGCAGTCGGGTGGTTCTCCGTTATATTCTCACCAAGAAGAGCCCAACCGGATTTGCAACCATGACATCATCACTTAAACGTCGAAGTTTGTTTAGAATCTCTCTCTTCTTTTTACTCACTTTCGCGGTGCTGACCGCTGGTCGACCATTAAGCCCAACTGAAGCACACCAGGACGCTCAGCAGAAACAACGACCCCGCAGAGTTGCGGGAACTGAGCAAAACGGCGATCCCCGGAAACAGGATCCGGCTGCTGCTGACGAAGTTGACGAGGGCGACGTCGTACGCGTCGAAACGCAACTTGTTTCAGTGCCCGCTGTCGTGACAGACAGCGCCGGACGTCCCTTATCTGGTCTCCGTGCCGAGAACTTTCAAATAATAGAAGATGGAAAACCTCAGACCATCACCAATTTCGGCACTACCGAAACACCATTTGAAATCGCGTTGCTACTCGATACTTCGGGTTCCACTCGTGACGACGTCACATTGATCAGGCAAGCAGCAAACAGTTTCATTGCTGCGCTGAGACCGGGTGATCGAGTTGGTGTGGTGGCTTTCAATACTACTCAGAATGGCCCAGAACCAATCGCGACAGTCGAGGTACTCGCGCCTTTGACTAGTGACCGTCAAACGCTCACTCGCGCAATTGAACATCTCGGAAGCAGCAACGGCACGCCTTACTACGACGCACTCGAACGAGTTGCTGATAGTGTTTTTCGTGAAGCTCCGAGCGAAGAGGTTCGCGGACGTCGTGCAGTTGTTGCTTTAACCGATGGAGTTGATTCGCAGAGCGATTCTGATTTTGGGCAAGCGAAGATGAAATTGTCGCGCGCGGGAATCGCTTGTTACTTCATTCAAGTAAACACGGAAGACTTTGTCGAAGATCGGTTGATGAGAGATTGTAAGGACGATGGTCGACTGGCGCTTTCACAGAGACAGTTGCAGCGATATCGCGCGATCTTTGCTCCACGCTCAAGACCGGAAGACTACACGAACTTCTGTGAGATGGGGCAGTTTGAACGCATGTCGATCAGCAGAGAGCTCTATAACCTAGCGCGACGTGAGATGAACGAATTATCGAAAGTGTCAGGAGGGCGGAGTTTTGTTGCCAGTAACCTGTCGGACGCTCGCAACGCGTTTGCGCGAGTCGCTGCCGACATCGGCACGCTCTACAGCATCGGTTACTATCCAAGCAACAAAGCGCGCGATGGAAAGTTTCGTGCGATTCATCTGGAAGTGCGTGGTTTGAAAGACAAGGCGCAGATACGCGCGAGGGACGGATATTACGCACCGAAAAATTAATGTCCGATATGCTTCAGCTTGTCGTGACTAAATAGAGAGGCTCCAAGACACCATATTCGCTTTGCCAAACTCACGACAAGCTAAAGCATATCGAACATTAGGAAAAACAAAAGCAAAATGCCATTTAATAGAATCACATTGATCGTTCTCGACGGCGCCGGTATCGGCGCAATGCCCGATGCACCCGAATGGGGCGACGCTGGCTCCGATACGCTTGGACACATTCTCGAGTCGCGCAAATTGCTGCTGCCAAACTTGCAACGCTACGGGCTGGGAAATATTCGACCGCTCAAAGACCTTCCGGCCGTCGAAAACGCAGTTGGATCATTCGGTCGTTGCGCCCTTCGTTCAAACGGCAAAGATACAACCACAGGTCATTGGGAGATGGCCGGAATCATTCTTGAGCACGCGTTTCCAACCTATCCGAATGGTTTTCCGCCGAACGTAATCGATCGTTTCGTAACCGAAACTTCTGTCCCCGGGATACTTGGTAACTACCCCGCCTCGGGAACCGAGATCATCAAGGTGCTGGGCCAAGAGCACGTCAATACTAAAAAGCCGATCGTCTACACGTCGGCAGATTCTGTGTTTCAGATCGCCGCGCATGAAGAAGTGATTCCGATCGATCGACTTTATGAGATTTGTGAAACTGCTCGACGCATTCTTGATGGTGAACACAAAGTCGGACGAGTAATTGCGCGTCCGTTTCTTGGTGAGCCGGGAGCGTTTTATAGAACTGAGAACCGGCACGACTACGCTGTTCCACCTCCGCGGGAGAATTTGCTACCCGCACTCGCCGACGCCGATCTCGATGTCGTTTGTATTGGAAAGATAGCTTCGATCTACGATTCGATCGGTGTGACACAAGACATGACTGCGAAGAATAACGAGCAGTCGATCAATCAAACGATCAAGGCGTTAGCCGGGCCGGGTCGTGGCCTGATTTTTTCGAACCTGGTCGATTTCGACATGTTGTACGGACATCGACGCGACACGGAAGGCTATGCAAAAGCACTCGAGCACTTTGACGCACGTCTTCCTGAGATTGAAGCAGCCATGGGTGACGAAGATTTGATGATGATCACTGCAGACCATGGGAATGATCCTACGTTTCCCGGATCGGATCATACGCGTGAATACGCTCCACTCCTGGTTTACGGAAAGAAAGCTCGTTCAGTTGATCTGGGAACTCGGGACTCGCTCGCAGATATTGGTCAGACGATCGCCGACAACTTTGGATTAAAACTTGTCGCCGGCAAGAGTTTTCTGGGAGAACTCTAAATGATCAATGAGCTTTAGAGCCTCTTTCAAAAGTCAATTCCAGTGGAAAAGAGGACTTGAACCAGCGCAAGTTAGGAAGGGCGGTTTACCCCCGCTGGACTGGGCAATAAAGACTTCGAAGTAGCTCCTAATGAGTCCAGCGGGGGTAAACCGCCTTTCCTAACTTGCGCTGTTTTCCAAGAGTCTTTTAATCGAGCGATCTAGTGTGCTCTACTCCTTCCACCCATTTTCTGTTTCGTCAAACTGAGATAGACCAGGTCGATCCATTGATCAGTCTTAATAAAACCTTCACCCCACGACTTCCACTCTGCCGGTAAACCTTCTTTCTTAATCTGAGCCAGCGATTTCCTGGCACTGATCTTCTTCTGAATGAAAGCAGTAGTTCCGAGAAGCATGCGGTGATACGCCTTCACATCATCGATTGATGAGATGGGACCATGACCGGGAATGATCTTTGCGCCGGGTGAAATTTTCGGGATGATCTCGCCGATGTTCTTTGCCATCCCTTGAACACTACCGCCACTGTCGAGATCTACGAAGGGAAAGCTTCCAGAGAAGAAATCGTCACCCATATGAATGACGTTCGATGTCGTGAAGAAGATGATGCTATCGCCGTCGGTATGTCCGGCAGGGAAGTGAATTACTTTGATCTCCTCACCGTTGAAATATACTGACAGTGATTGATCGAAAGTGATCACTGGCCACGCTTCTTTAGGTGACGCTGGAACTTTCTGCTTGAAGAACGCTAAGTATTGTTCCGTGGAGAGTCTCTTCCGAACATTATCGTGAGCGATGATCGGCGCGTCAAATAAACTTCAAGTTACCTTCGCCAAGTTTGCTGAGCGCCGCCCTGATCTTTTCCGCGAGGGGCGCGAATTGATCGTCGACAATCAGAATTCCGTCTGGTCCAACAGAGACGCCGATGTTTCCACCGGCACCTTCAAGCATGTAAACGTTGCCGTTTACTTTTGTTGCCTTGATTTCTACCTTCGAATAATCCTGCGCCGACACGAGAATCGACGAGGCTATGAACAGACAAACTAATAGAAGGCTTCTCACGATGGTCCTCCGAACAGTTTATTAAATGACTTTAAGAAAGGCTTAGGCTTCGGGGTTCTTTAGCACACCGATGAATGGCAGATTCCTATACCGTTCAGCGAAGTCGAGTCCATAACCCACGACAAATTCATCCGGAATTTTGAACCCCAGGTAGTCGATCTTCACTTCTTTCTCACGTCGCTCAAACTTGTCGAGCAGCGCAGCAAGTTTGACGCTTGCAGCTCCGCGTGACTCCAGATTCGCCAATAGATAAGAGAGCGTCAGTCCAGTGTCCACGATGTCTTCAACGACAAGTATGTGTCGTCCTTCAATTGGTACATCGAGGTCTTTCATTATCCGGACCTCACCCGATGTACGCGTTGAGGATCCATAACTCGAAATCGCCATGAACTCTATACCCACACGAGTGTCAATAACGCGGAGCAGGTCGCTCAGAAAGAAACATGCGCCCTTCAGTACGCCAATCAGCAGGGGATTGAGGCCGGCATATTCGCGCGTAATCTGCACGCCCAACTCTTTGATTCGTTCGCGAATCTGTTCCTCGGAAATTAAAACGGCTATGTTCGGATTACTGAATTCTGAATTGATTTGAGCGGAAGAAGTAGCCAACTTGTTTCTCCTTGAATTGCGGGGAAGTTGTAATGCAAAGACGTTTGCTTATGTGCCGCGTGGTGCGACATACTATTCAAGCTCTTCCTTATAGGTCAATGGTACGCCACGCAAATCGTCGGAGATAAAACAGAAATGCGGAAGATGTTGAAGCCGACTGTTCTGAGTCGTGCGCTACTCCTATTCACAAT
>QHXL01000015.1:496-2650 GCA_003222935.1 Acidobacteriota bacterium | reverse complement strand
GGCAAAACCAGGAATCGCGAAAGCCTCCGCTCCAGTCAAAATCAAAGCGTCCGCAACACAGACTGAAATTGATTCGAGCATAGCCGACGACCCAGAGATAGAAAAGATTATTGCTCCCTATGCCGAGAAAGTAAGACCGCTCAGCCAGGTCGTCGGTCGGCTCGACGGCGTCTTGAAGAAGGGAACGGTTGGCGCAGGTAACCTTGGTTACTTTGTTACTGATGCAATGCTTTCGCAGGCAAAGGCGATAAATAAGAACGTTGTCATTGCGATCACTAACACTGGCGGCTTACGCAAAAATGAAATCGCGGCAGGCGAACTTCGCGCCAGCGATATTTTTGAGTTGCTTCCATTCGAGAATGCATTGATAACTATCGAGCTAACGGGCGCTCAGTTGTCGAAACTCACCCAAACATTAACTCGCGACGCTCAATCAGGAGCAAAAATTCAGTTCCGTTGGAATGAACAGAACCGAACCGAGGTCATCGAAGCGAAATTGCTCGACGCTGATGGCAAGGAACACGCGATCGACAACAACGCTACCTACACAATCGTAACGATCGATTATCTGTACAACTTGAAGAGCGGCACTTATGCGTTGCTGCAAGAGGGCAAAAATATGCGCCCCCTTGGAGTCACCCTTCGCGATTCGGTGATGAATTACGTCAAGGAATCAACGGCAGCAGGTCGTCAGATTAAAGCAACCCCCGACAATCGATTTGTACAAATTGGACCAGGCCCGGCTAACCAACAGAATCCACCGCAATGATCAACCGACGAAAGTTTCTAACCCGGACTGCCGCGTTTAGTGCAGCACTGGTATTGCCCCGGTCGTTTAGTTTCCTCGACACGCATGTCGAGGCAGCGAACGACACGGTAATAACGATTCTTCACACCAACGACACGCACTCGCAGATAGATCCCTTACCCGGAAACGACAAAAACGCCGGCAAAGGCGGAATAGCTCGACGCGCCACCCTGGTTAAGAAGATCAGACGCGCAAATCCAAATAGTTTGTTGATTGATGCCGGTGACGTCTTTCAAGGCACGCCGTATTTCAACTTCTTCAAAGGCGAAGTTGAGTACAAGGCTATGTCGGCGATTGGTTATGACGTCGGCACACTCGGCAATCATGAATTTGATAATGGTGTCGATGACCTTGCCGCTGCGCTCAAGTTCGCAAACTTCGACATAGTGTCCGTGAACTATGATGTAAAAGGCACTCCGCTGGAACAGAGAGTCAAACCATATGTAGTGAAGACAGTTGCTGGTATTCGAGTTGGTCTATTTGGATTGGGTGTGAGTCCGGTTGGTCTGATCGCGCCGAATAACTTCAAGGGCATAAACTTTATTGATCCGGTGGTCGCTGCACGAGATGTCGTCAAGACACTTCGCTTGCAATGTCGCATCTCGGATACTACGAGCATCCGCGACAAAACAGCGTTGGAGATTCACAGGTTGCCGCGCAAGTTGATGGTATCGATTTTATCGCGAGTGGTCACACTCACACCTTTATGAAAGAACCTGTAATGCAAAAGCAGCCCTGTGGCGCAGAGACAATGATCTTTCAGGTTGGAAAGAGCGGGATCAATCTTGGACGTGTCGACTTCACTTTCAGGTCTGGAAAAGTGATCGCGAAGAGTGGAAGACTGGTAAGTGCTGAGGACGCGGTTTAACTATGTCAGATGAAACTCGGGATAGAGTGCGAGCGTTGGTTCGGGAGGTGTTGGCGAAAGCTGTACCAGAGGCCGAGCAAACAAGTCGTTTCATCAACGTCGCGCCGGAAGAAACCGCTTCAACTACAGTCACTCGCGATGAGTCTTCAAAAAGTGTAATCACTGAAGATGATGTTCGTGGTCTGGAATCGGGTTCAGTTTTACGTATTGGTGAAGAAGTTCGCTTGACGCCACTCGCTGCTGACATCGTTCGAGAAAAGGGAATTGAACTTGTCAGACGCACCTCGCGACGTGGATCAAGGGCTGCGAAGCTGGTTGCGGTTGGCGCAGACCACGGTGGTTTCAAGATGAAGGAGGAGCTCAAAGTTCTTCTTAATGAACTTGGCCATCGTGTTCACGATTTTGGCACTGACTCTGAAGATGCAGTCGACTATCCCGACTTTGCCCACGCAGTTGCTCGCGCAGTTTCAAATGGAAC
>QHXL01000015.1:0-332 GCA_003222935.1 Acidobacteriota bacterium | reverse complement strand
GCTCGCCACCGAACTCACCGAAGAGCGTCATCGCAAGCGCGTCGCAAAGATCGACGCGATTCAAAAGCAATACCAGCACTAACAGCGTACTGGTAGTTACCTTTGCCAATAGACACGTGTAGAGATCATAATTGCTGTGCTTAGTACTTTGATCTTTGAGTTTTGTGCTTGCTACAACCGCTGAGGAACCACCAGGTACAGAACAAGTACAAAGATCAAAGCACAAAAGGACAAAAACCTAAGGTTCAAAACCAAAGGGCACACCAGATGCGAAATGGCCTATTCAACTAACGGCAATTACGAACAACTGATTGAGCAGATCACTGACGCGA
>QHXL01000400.1 GCA_003222935.1 Acidobacteriota bacterium | reverse complement strand
ATCCCGCTTAACCCGGACGTTTACTGGTTGATCACCTTCCGAGAACTTAACGGCGTTGTCGAGAAGGTTAGCGAGTACTTGCTCCACTCGTCCACGATCTGCGTCGACCCAAACCTGATCCGAGTTAAATGAGATACGCCCGTATTGCACCCGACCTGATCGCTCCCAGGTGTCTACAACTCCACCAGCTAGTCGGCCCAGGTCAAATGGCGCTTTCTTCAATGTCACACTGCCTCTTGTGAACCTGCTGATATCAAGCAAGTCTTCGACAAGTCGAGTCATCTGTTTCGTCTGACGCTCGATCACTTCATGGGCCTGGTTCGTTATGCTTTGGTCCGATGACGCTAATCTCAATACTTCCGACGAGGTCGTGATTGCCGCGAGTGGATTGCGCAATTCATGGCCCAACATCGCCAGAAATTCATCCTTCGCCCTGTCAGCTGCTTTCAATGCCTGCTGCTCGCGCTCAGATAGAATTTCACGTTCACGAATAGCTTCACTGGCTTCGATCAATGCCTGATTGAGTTCGCGTACCTCCTTGATGCTGCGCTCGCCGGGTATGACGGTTCGAGGATTATTGCCTAGAGCTCGTGCTGCATCAGCGAGTTCGGCGATCGGAATCGAGATACGACGGCCCATCCAATAAGCAAAACCCAGGGCGAGTGCGAGCGTAACCAGGGTACCCGCAGCCATTACTCGTCCGGCTCGCACTGCCCCGGAATTCACTTCCTCTTCCGGTATGCCAACACCGACACTCCAGTTAGTAAAGTCGGATGTTTTATGCGCGGTAAACGTGCGGAGGCCTTCAACCGTGACTCCTCGATACCATCCTTCACGCGACTGGCTAACCGCCTCCAGGTAATTGGCCGATGCCATATCTGCGTTTGAACGCCAGGGAATCCGCGCAATGTAGTGTCCGGAAGCATCCACAAGCCCACTAACCCAGCCATTGGGGAGATGTTGGTCGCGAATTAGTCGCGCAAACTGCTCAGGGTCGATGACAGCAGTTAATACAAAGGCGAGTTTCCCGTGCTGCATAGCCGGAACTCTTACAGCGATTCCATATTTACCTGAGTACTCGCGAAAACTAATGTCTCCGATTCCCGGGGTCTTCTCGTCAACTACTTTTCGAAAACTCTTGACATCGGAAGTGGCCGTCATGGCTTCACCACCCTGACGTACGGCGTTTACGAGTTGAGTACCATCAGGCTTCGCAAGGATGATGTTCTGCCAATCAGACTGGGCGTTGAGTGCTCGCACGGCGTCGTTGCGAAAGACTTGGAAATCGTCTGACTCAAGACTAGAAGCGGAGGCCAATGCTTGCAGTGTCGAGATATGACCGCGGAGTGCAGCGTCGACTGCCGTCATGAAAGCGCGGTTGCGATTGATAGCCCCCTGGCGGAAGGCATCGTTCTCTCGATTGACGAGCAACCATCCCAGTACAGAGGCAAGCCCGACCAGCGGCACAATAGTACCAACGACCAGGTAAACGAGATTGGTCCGCAACCTCATGAGCTTTGGAATGAATTCCTTTGAAAGTTGAAAGCGATACCTCTAACACAGCGACAATAACCCTCGCACCCACTTAACCGAATGACAGATGAGTCGCTTAGTACGGTTTAGTACGAAGGCCGTATCACCAAACCAGGCAGTTGAACTCGTGCGTCATCCCTTCTGCCGCTATATCTTTCACCTCCACTTTTCACTTTCAGGCTTCCTCAACTAAACTCGCTAAACATTCACATTGCGAATAGGGGACACAAATGAAGGCCTTATTGTCAGAAGAGTCTTTGCGTGATCTAACTGAACAACTACGAACCGCGAACGAAGAGTTCACTAAATACTACCCAGGCGACACAGGAAATCGTCAGCCAGTTCATACCGTCTACGGCGGCGCGCATCTCTTCAAGTCAGATTCGGCCCAACGATTAGGAGCCCTCGCTCGCCGATCTCTGGATCAATTCGCCCCGGACTTTCTCGTCTTCGCCCGCGCTCTTGATTTCGAAGGCGCCGACCAGCTACCAGCCGACCTTGCCGGAGCCAATTATCTTATTTCTGAACTCGAGCGAGCTCCCAACAGACTCCGCACTGCCAATAAACCGGCATGGCTGGCCCATACGATCTATCAACGTGTAACTGAAAAGCTGAAACGCGAACCAGTCGAGGATTTCCGTATCGACTTTGAAGACGGTTACGGTAATCGCCCCGACGCCGAGGAGGATGGACACGCCGAGTCAGCGGCGGCTGAGGTTGCCGAGGGCTCGCGTAACGGAACTCTCCCGCCGTTTATCGGCATTCGCATCAAACCCTTCAACGAGGAGTTGCGGGCGCGGAGTTTTCGTACCCTCGATATTTTTGTCTCCACACTCGCAGAACAAAGCGGTGGCAAGCTACCCGAAAACTTCGTGATCACATTACCTAAGATCACCATTCCCGAGCAGGTGTCGGCACTTACGAATTTGTTGGGTCAACTCGAGAAGAGCAACAGCTTGCCGGGCGGCAGCTTGAAGTTTGAAATGATGATTGAAACAACCCAGTCGATCATCAATCATCGCGGTGAGATTAATCTTCCACGTCTCCTGAGTGCGGCTGAAGGCAGATGTGTGGCTGCTCATTTTGGCACCTACGATTACACCGCCGGCTGCAACATCACCGCAGCACACCAGCATATGCTTCACCCGGCTTGTGACTTCGCCAAGAATATGATGCAAGTGTCATTTGCCGGCACGGGCATCTGGCTGTCGGACGGCGCGACAAACATCATGCCCGTGGCTCCGCATCGGTTTGTAGAAGGTGGACCACAATTGACTGCGGACCAGGTGGAGGAGAACAAGCAGGTAGTTCATCGCGCGTGGAAACTACACTTCGATCACGTGCAAAATTCGCTGACGACGGGTTTCTATCAAGGTTGGGATTTGCACCCGGCGCAGCTGCCCACACGTTATGCTGCTGTTTATTCTTTCTTCCTCGAGAGCCTGGAAGCAGCATCAGAGCGTCTGAAGAATTTTGTCGAGAAAGCTGCGAAGGCAACACTGGTCGGCGACGTATTTGACGACGCGGCCACAGGGCAAGGCTTGTTGAATTATTTTCTTCGGGCGATCAACTGCGGCGCGCTAACTGAGGAAGAAGCGCTCGAGCTTTCGGGATTAACGCTGCAGGAGCTGAGATCGGCCTCGTTCGTAAAAATCCTGAAGAACCGGCAGAGTCTTTAGTGTCCGATAAACTTCAGGAAGCTCTGATTAAGTCTCTTAACCGCAAAGCGGTTGCGTCCCAGAGCCCAGGGTTGCCGCGCTTTGGCGGCTACCCTGGGAATAGATCGCTACGGGATTCCAACCTCGAAGAGGTTGCGTCGGGTCCTCTTCACCGCGGGTTATTTGTGTAGCGTTCGGTTGGCGCAACCCCGTTGGGGTTGGATCGATTGTCCGTCCTTTCCCAGGGTAGCCGCCAAAGCGCGGCAACCCTGGGCTCTGGGACG
>QHXL01000399.1:15350-16506 GCA_003222935.1 Acidobacteriota bacterium | reverse complement strand
TGACAGCTCAGCTATTGCAATTTGAAGTCAGCGGGGGCGCGCTCGGTGTCACTAATGGCGGCCGCCCAGCTCGCGCTTGCCCCCTTCCCAACTGCACTGATCTAGATAAGTACTTTAGGCTTGAGTTGCCCTTCCCAATTGTACTTTTCTAGTGCGGTACTGGTAATGCAGCTCACCCCTTCCTAACTTGCACTGGATCCAAGCGTCGCCCATTGTTTGCCATGTTCGAAACTAAACTCATTCCCGAAGCGAGACCAATCGCGATCTTGAAAAAAGTGTTTGTGGGAATGGTTGTTGCGCTCCTGGCAATCGGAGCTGTCTCAAGTTATCGAGCGTATGTGCAAGTTAAGAGTCTTGAGATCAAGGCGAGTCCAGACGGGAGGTAGTAAGGTGGATGTTTCGCTGGTGAGTTCAGGACGTACCACGGTTGATGTGCAGGTGGAACTGATTCAGAACTCGCATTCGCAAACACTCTTCACCACGCAACTCAAGGGCAACGAACTCGGGTTCTTCGATCCACGTACGAGGAGCGCTATTAAGGGTGAAGTCATTACAGCGGGGCAGCTCGACAGTTTCCAACCAGGTTTCGCAACCATTCGAGCGACGGCAACAGGCAGACATCAATGGATGCGTCTGCCGCCCCCCACCGTGCGAGAAATGACCGTGCAAATTCAATGACTCAAATAAGAGATCTGCTTTTTGGCGACCTCCCCTCCGATGCCTGGCCTTCCGACAGCGAGTTAACGGCTGAGCCATGGGCCACTTTCGTAAGCGTCCGCCAACACAACGAGGCCGGCGAGACCGACGCTGCGAGGAACAATCTCCATCAGATTCTGCAGATGAACGATTTGGAATCCCGTCATTACCTTCAGGCGTGGCATTTCTTACGATCGCTTGGTGATCAGCCCTCCGCAGATACGGCAAAACACTTGTATGGCGTCGTTGTAGAGGTAGCCCTGGACGGAGGTGTCGACATTGTCGCTGCGTACGAAGACTATTCGGCCCGTTACTACAACTATGCTGGCGCCGGAATTGTTTGGGAACATCCGAATGATTCGCTGAACATGGCGATCGACAAGCTATTGAGTGCTGGAAGGGAAGTACTGGAAAGGATCGGGCCATGGGAGGGCGAAAGACCTCCGGCGCCTGTGCAGGG
>QHXL01000399.1:13307-15308 GCA_003222935.1 Acidobacteriota bacterium | reverse complement strand
GAAGCGCTCACGAAGGATCAAATGGGAGGTCCGGTGATAGCTGCGGCCTTTGGACTGATGCAGTTGTTGATAGAGAGCCAGGCCGCGTAACGAAGAATCATTTTCCCGATCTCATTTGACATTTTTCAGTTATCAAATTGATAGCGACGATCCTGGGTTTTGGGTGTTAGGTTTTTCTCGTTCCAAAGATCCTGTTTCGGAAGGCCAGAGACCAAAGCCGTCCTCGCGAACTGGTAACTGAAAAATTTCAAATGAGATCTGGAAAATGATTTAGAAACCTGGAAAGAAAAGCCATGTACAAACTCTTGTTTGCGACGTTGTTGTTGCCCTTAGTCTTACTCACGGTAATAAGCATCGAACCTGCGTCGACCAAGGCAGTTCAAACATCGTCCGCTCCCTCGCGGGCCAATATCCTTCGCGGCGAGTACGGTCGCTTTCGGGCCAACAACGACCTGCTTTACTACCATCTCGACGTGCGTGTCGATCCTGACAAGAAATTTCTCAGCGGCAGTACCGCAATGCGTTTCAAGATGCTCGCCGACGACAACCGCATTCAGCTTGACCTGCACGAAGCTCTCAAAGTCGAGCGCGTGGTTTTCGATCCTACAAATCTCTTCGACCCGAATGGTAAACACACTGTTAACAATCCTACTCTTAAGTTTGAACGTGACAGCGGCGCCCTCTTTATCGACTTTCCGGAGACGCTGAAGAAGGGACGTATCTATACCGTCTACGTTTTCTATTCCGGCAATCCACTCGAAACCGGACGGTTTGGCGGCATAGCTTTCAAGAAGGATCCACAGGGTCGCCCCTGGGTTAATACTGCTTGTGAAGGTGAAGGCGCCAGTATCTGGTGGCCCAACAAAGATCAGTGGCGGGATGAAGTCGAGTCGATGCAGATCAGCGTGTCAATTCCAAACGATCTGGTCGACGTCTCGAATGGAAGGTTTATCGGCAAGAAAGACCTGGGAGACGGCTACACGCAATGGAATTGGCTGGTCCAGTATCCTATCAACAATTATAACGTCTCGCTCAACATCGGTAAGTATGAACACTTTGCCGATAGACTGGGCGACGTCACGCTCGACTTCTATTGCCTGCCGGAAAACCTCGACAAGGCAAAAAAGCAGTTCTCGCAAGCAAAAGGAATGATGCAGGCCTTTCAGCACTACTTCGGTGAATACCCGTTTAAGAAGGATGGCTACAAGTTGATTGAAGCCCCCTATTCCGGAATGGAACACCAGAGCGCCGTGACTTACGGAAATCATTTTGCCAATGGTTACCTGGAAAAGGATTGGACGGGTGTTGGCATAAGTCCTAAGTTCGATTTCATCATCATTCACGAAAGCGGTCATGAATGGTTTGGCAACGCCGTCTCCGCCGCAGATACTTCTGATATGTGGATCCATGAAGGTTGGACCACGTATCTCGAGTGTCTTTACGTTGAGTACACATTTGGCAAGGAAGATGGACTGAAGTACACGAATGGGTACAAGCCGAAAGTACAAAACCGCCGTCCGATTGTTCAACAGCGAGGTGTCAATGCGACTCCACCCCAGGACATGTACTTCAAAGGCGCCTTGTTCTTAAACACGTTGCGAAGTGTGGTTGACGACGACAAGCGTTGGTTTGCGTTGATTCGCGATTTTTACCAGACGTACAAGTACCAGAACATCATGACCGAAGACGTGGTTCAGTTCTTTAACCGAAAAACCGGCAAGAACCTTACGCCCGTCTTCGATCAATACCTGCGAAACACAGCCTTACCAGTTCTCGAGTTAAAGTTTGCTGACGGTGCGGTGTCTTATCGTTGGAAGACGGATGTGGTTAACTTCACGATGCCTGTGCGGGTTGGAGCGAAAGGGAACTGGCAGATCATCAAGCCAACAAATGAGTGGCAGACAATGAAGACAACTTTGGGTAAGGACCAGTTTGCCGTTGCGACGGATCTGTATTTCGTGGATGTGAGTAAGATGTCCGATATGCTTTAGCTTGTCGTGA
>QHXL01000399.1:12796-13291 GCA_003222935.1 Acidobacteriota bacterium | reverse complement strand
AATCAAATCACGACAAGCTGAAGCATATCGGACATTAAGCATTGCCTTACCGAGCTGATCCGCAGATAATTCGCGCGCTTCGAAATCCCTCTCAAGGAGAACTGTAATGCCTAAGATTAACTGGGCCCGATTGATCATTGGTGTAATCGTTGCGGCGATCATCATGTTTCTGACCGACGGGTTTTTCCATGAAAAGATAGCAAAGACTGACTGGCAAGCGGTCTATGCGGCGTTACATGCCAGGGAACCTGATCCTCATGGAAGCAGCATGGCCTACTTCGCCATTTTTGAAATCGGCCGCGCCTTCACCGCCCTTTTTCTTTACGCGATGATGCGTACTAACTTCGGCGCTGGTCCAAAGACTGCCGTTTTGGCAGGCATTGTCGGATGGATTGCCTTCTCACTCACGGGTCCCGCGCAGTTCATTCCGTTGGGCTTCTTCTCCAACGCCCTTTGGCTCAAGGCCGGTGCATTTCATCTCGTCACATCGATCAT
>QHXL01000399.1:4938-12760 GCA_003222935.1 Acidobacteriota bacterium | reverse complement strand
ACTAGCGAACCAGATCTTAGCGCTTAGTGCTTTGAACTTGGTACTTGGTGAGCACGGCTGACACGGTGCAAAGAACAAAGTGCTAAGCACAAAGCTCAAAGAGCACCACTCTATGACATCCTTTTACGCTCCTTTTGCCATCACAGTCGGCGGGATGCTTCTCTACCATCTTTCGCAGAAGTCGATTCCGAAAGAGATGAATCCCTTCCACGCGACAGCGATCGCTTATTTAACGGGAATTGTCGTGTGTCTCGTTCTCGGTTTCACTTATTCGTCTAACAGATCATTTTCTGGTTCACTGAAAACCACTAACTGGGCCGTCCTCGGAATGGGTATCGGTGCCGCAGCGATCGAAGTGGGCTTTATGCTTGCTTATCGAGCTGGGTGGAAAATTAGTTTGACTGCAGTAGCGACCAATGTCGCCGCCACTGCCGTCTTAATTCCGATCGGTTTGTTTGCTTTTCGCGAGCACCTCTCACCGCGGAATTTCCTGGGCATCGCGTTTTGTCTCCTCGGCCTGTTGTTGGTTATTCGAGACTAGTCGATCAAAGGAGTGCTTCTATGAGCAGGGCTGTGAAGACAATTTTCTGGGGTGGTCTGATTGCCGGAATCCTGGATATAACCGGAGCGAGTGTCGTGGCCTGGTTACGTGCTGGTGTTCCGCCCGTACGTGTTTTTCAGTCGGTGGCGGGTGGANNGCTCGGAGCGAAAACCGCGGTGGTTGGACTTGCCTTACACTTCTTCATCGCGACTGTTTGGACCGCCGTCTATTACGCCGCCAGTAGAAAGCTATCTTTCCTCATTAGCCAGCCACTCATCTCTGGCGTGCTCTACGGAGTGGTCGTCTATTCGTTCATGAACTTTGTGGTGATACCACTCTCGGCTATTCCAAAGCGGCCAACTCCGCCACCAGCCTCAGCTCGATTGATTGGATTGTCAATCATCATCGCCTGTATCGGCATCCCTATCGCTTTCATCGTCCGCAAGTTTTCGAGGCAGTAAATGTCCGATATGCTTTAGCTTGTCGTGACGATATCAGTTCAGACCCTGGATGGATCACGTAACGACAAGACAGCCGCATATCGGACATTGCCTATGAACCGCTTAAGTGAGGACGAGCAGACTGACCTTTTTAACAACCTCTTAGCGGGTGTTCTATGCGTGGTGTTTCTTGTTGTGACGGCCCTGGTTTTATGGCCCATGGGGAAATTGGGCCTGGTGGTTAGATTCGCATCGGGCTTTGGTCTGCTCTGGCTTGCGCTTTCAGTGACCTCACTGTTCTTGCTTCTGTTCCGCCACATTTTCCGCGTCGACATCGACTCTCACTACAACGTCTACGTGGTTTCCGCTCTCGTCGTTAGCGGCTTCTGGCAGACTTGTTGGTCAGCGTTCGCCGTACTGGCGATTAGAGGTTTTGCGAGCGGTTCGATCTGGTCCAGCGTTGTTCTGTATTTGCTCGCACTGGTGTCATGTCTCGTGGCTTTTTATGACATTGGGTCGTTTTATCAAGGCCATATCTACCGAACCGTTAACGCTCCCCTCGCAATCATCAGCTTTATCGTATTCAGTATTTGGCCAAACCTGGGACTGATGTTGTTTGGATGGCTGTTAAATTGGTGGTGACTCTTCTGCGTCTCTGAGCCCCTGAGTCTCTGTGGTGACATCGAACTCGGCAATTACTCAACCACAGAGACACAGAGGCGCAGAGATAGCACAGAGAGAATTCAACAGGGCAATACCTCTTAA
Source organism: Acidobacteriota bacterium (assembly GCA_003222935.1). Taxonomy (GTDB): domain Bacteria; phylum Acidobacteriota; class Blastocatellia; order Pyrinomonadales; family Pyrinomonadaceae; genus PSRF01. The sequence continues at coordinate 11,014 of QHXL01000399.1, read as the reverse complement.
ACAACAGAAGCAGTAGGCGTCCGACTCCTGCCTACTGCTTCTGCTTCCTGCCTGACGATCAACTACTGCCCAAATCTCTGTCGATACTCACCGGACAGAATAAACGCCTTCACCATGTCGGCATTACCGAAGTTGCCGCTGAACTGGTTCAGCTTGTTGAGCCAGAAGTTGTAGCCGTCAAAGTTCAGAGCTGCTTCCGGAGCATCGTTTGGATTGCGACGCAGGTAGCCGAAGTACTGCATTAGCACAAAGGCCCGGTTGAATTCCTGCTGGGCCAACGTTGGATTCTCAGCCACCTTCCGGAGCGCTCGCGCACGTGCAGCCGTATCGGTTGTATCTGGTGCATTTCCAAACTCCGAGACCGCTCCATCACGTTGCGACGCAGTAGGTACGACTCCCGCGGTCAGAAACAACTGATCTGCAAACTGGGCAGGGTGTAAAGATGTTGGATACTGTTGAGTAAACTTTGTGCGCTGCACGAAGTCGAGCATGAACGTATTCTTGTTGTTGTCCAACACCTGCTGCCACCCTTGTTGATTCACGACGACACCTTTTCCTATTTCCTGGGTGTCGGGGAAGAACTCATTTAGTTTTACCGGCACTGGCGTACCTGGTACGTTGCCATAAGCCGCCTTGTAAGTTTTGTAAACGAGGTACCCCGTTTCCTGAAACTCTATCGATAAGAAGAACGCTGCTGAAACGTTTGTTCGCTTTAGATCGATGCACTGCGTATTAGCGCCGCATGACGCGATCTCGTTTGTCCAGAACGCGAGTCCACCCGGGTCTGGTTCACGATTAAGAAAGTCGTGATAGTTCGTGTAGACGAATGCCTGTGCGGCATCGATGGGATTGCTGACTGTTTCGGGAGCATCGTCGGCGATCGTAACGGATGCGGTTGATTGTGGCCCAAGCACCGCGCCACCTGGATTGCTGAGCGATAAGTTAAGTGACTCAGAGCCTTCTACAAACATGTCTTCATTAATCAGCAGGACAAACGTTTTTGTCGATTCTCCCGGCGCAAACTTCAGTTTGCCGCTCGCGTATTCAAAGTCACCTTTTTGAGTCGCAGCGTTATCGCTTGTTTTGTAGTCTACTGAAGCTGTGCTACTGGTATCGCCAGTACGCTCAACTGTGATCGTCAGTGCTCCAAGGTCTTCCTGCGTGTTGTAGTTGCCCTGGCTGAACTGAATAGTCGATGACACTGGACTATCGTCGTTGAGGATCGTGCCGGTTGCCTGAGCATCTTGAAACGTAGCGTTCTGTGGATTCGACAAAACTACAACGAATGTTTCGTTTGGTTCATCCTCAGTGTCGCTGTTCACGAAAACGCTAAAGCTTGCAGCATTGTCGCCCTTTCCAATGACTACAGAACCGCTCGTTGGTTGGTAGTCGACGCCATTCGTTGCAGTTCCAACCGCTGTCGTTGAGTATCCCACGCTTACATTCTGGCCACTGAGCCTCGAGAGCGAAACAACAAACGTAAATATTCTTAGATCCTGGTCACCTTCCAGTTCGCCGATGTCAGCGATTGATATGGTCGGCGTGGGGTCATCATCGGTAATTGTGACAGTGGCGGTTGCAGGATTGCCGAGGACCGCACCATTCGGGCTCTTAAGTTGGACCGAAAATTGTTCATTCGTTTCGTCGAAGACGTCGTTGAATGTCGAAATGTTTATGGTCCTGTCAGATGAATCGCCGTTGGCCCAGTTCAACGTGCCTGAACTCGTGTTGTAGTCGTTTCCCGTGCTGGCCGTGCCGTCAATCGTCTGATACTGGACTGAGGCTGCGCCGACTGCGCTCCCGATTCGCTTGATGGTCACACTTGCGTTGCCGCCCTCTATAATGTTGTAAGACGAAGCACTGAACTGAAGCGTGCCGCCTATTGAAGCCGATGCGAAGCACGGAGAAAACTCTGAAGTGTTGCCCGCTGGATCTGTAGCAGTTGCCGTCAAAAACTTGTTCGCAATATCGAACGGAACGGTAACGTTGAAATTGCCGTTATTGCCCACCAGGGTTGTTGTCGTTGCCCCTAGAAAGGTCCTGCCTTCGCCGTTTCCGCTCGAGTGACAAGCTGTGTTTGAAAACAACTCGATGCGGTATTGAACATTGGCTACCGAATTGAGCGTGCCGCTAATCTGTGCCGAAGCGCCATTTGGAATCGCTGAGGTGATCAACGGAAAGTTCTGAAGGTTGTTTGGGCCAGTGTCGGGATCGCCCGCATCGTTCGCGTTGATGCCGTTGGTGCCGAGATCAATTCCGAACTTGTTGTCAAAGATGCTGTTGCCGAGAAATGAATTTCCTGTACTCATATCGGAATTATTGAATTCAAGATTCCTTTTTCACCAGAGGCAATCACATTGCCCTCGCCGGCACCTGTGCCGCCGATTACATTATTGTCGGAGTTTCCCTGTATATGGACTGCATTTCCAATTCCTAAAGAATTTCCCTGGACGCCGAGGCCAATGAGGTTGTTCATTACCTTGTTGTTTGAAACGTTGTCGAGCGAGATACCCGTACACCCTGGACTACCTGCAATTACATTTCGTTCGAGGTTGGGGCCGCCGATGATGTTCCCGGACGCACCCGCAAATAGAAGCACTGCGTTGTTGGTGTGAAAAATTAGATTAGTTCCAGTGACATCTGTGCCGATGTAGTTGCCGATAACTTTGTTTCCGGTGGAGGTGGCATTTTGAATCCACAGGCCGCTACTTCCGTTCGCGTTTTTGTTTCCGGCAATGACGTTGCGAGTCGCAGCCGTTGTTCCACCAATCACATTATTGGGGCTGTTATTGATGAGGATACCTACGCCGTTGTTTTGAGTATTTGATTTCGCACCTGTGCCCGCCGGGTTCGTGCCAATGTAGTTCCCGACCACAAGGTTATTGCCTTTGGTAAAAATCTGAAGGCCGGTTTGGCGGAAGCCATTGATGATGAGACCTTTTATTGTTGAGTTACCACCGTTAACGGTAAGACCTGTCACCTCGCCCGCGTTGGTCCCATCGATTTCGATTAACGGAGTGCCGCTAAAACCAGGTTGGGTCGTAGCATCGAGGATCACGGGATCGGTAATCGAAGGCAACATGGAGGTCGGTTGAATTGTTTTCAGACCCGTTCCAATGTTGAAGACTATCGTGTCTTGTCCAACATTCGCGTTGGCGGCGACGATTGCTTCGCGCAGGCTGCAATCGGCGGCGTTGCAAACACCGTCGCCCGTGTCGGCGGTTTTGTTTACGGTAAAAACTGTACCTACAAGCATAGGTTTGGGGACATCCAAGAAAACCGGTGGATTGAGGTTGCCGACATTACCGATTACAGCTCCGCCCAGATCAATTTTTGCGAACGCGATCGTTGCGGGCAGAGTCACTACGAACAACCCGAGGAGAACAACTGCAAGTAAAGAGCGTCTAAAGAAGGGTGTTGACTTCATTCTGAAACGAATCCTTTCAAGCTAAAAATGTTGCATCGCTGCCAACGGGTGCAGTTATAGGTCGAAGGAGAAACTGAGTCGCCATCCAGTTGGGTAGCTAAATGACAGTATGCTGACGCTGGAAGCAGGAGCAGGAGGCAGGAGCAGTAGGCAGGGGCAGGAGGCAGGGGCAGGAGGCAGGAGGAGGAGCGGCTCTCTAGATCAGTACAAGTTGGGAAGGGGGCAAGCGGGAAGTGGCGGCGCTCCCTATGGATACCGAGCGCGCCCCCGCTGGTCTGGACAAACTGCACCTCAAGGATCAATGACAGCTCAGGTCTTACAATTTGAAGTCAGCGGGGGCGCGCTCAGTGTCACTAATGAAAGTCGCCCTTTTGCCGCTTGGCCCTTCCCAACTGCACTGATCTAGAGAAGTACTCTAGGCTTGAATTGCCCTGATCTATTAGAAGCACTTTAGGCTTGAGTTGCTCTTCCCAACTTGTGCTGATCAAGTGAGCTGCCGGTGTTTCTGACCTAGACCAAGCGATCGCGCATCGCTTTTACGACGGCTTCTGACTTCGTATGTACTTGTAGTTTTTCGAAGATGTGGCGGACGTGGAATTTGATCGTGTTGTAACTAACACCAAGTTTTGCGGCCGCTGTGGCGTAGTTATAACCTTCAGTTAATAGTTTTAGCAGGCGAGTCTCGTGAGGTGTTAAGTCGTAGTCCGTTCGATCTGGAGTGTGAAATTCGCGGAAAAATTTGATTACACGTGAGGCCACTTCGGGTGAGACTGGCGCACCGCCACTCATCGCCTCACGGATGTTTTCCAATAGTTTCGCAGGTGGCGTTCGTTTAAGTAGATAGCCACTGGCTCCCGCACACAGCGCATCGAAAATCCGATCGTCATCGTCATAAACAGTGAGCATGAGAATCTGCATTAGGGGAAAACGCGCTTTGATGATGCGTATTCCTTCAATACCACTCATTCCAGGCAGCCCAATGTCGCTTAACAAAACGTCCGGAACATCGTCGTTTAGGCGGGTTAACGCTTCCTCGACCGAGCGATAGCTTCCCGTACAGCGAAAGCCGTCGGTGAAGTTGATTAGGGTGGTCAACCCTTCGCGGATCTCACGAATGTCTTCGATCACCGCTGCTTTTATTACCTGGGTCTCAGTCATTTCCATAAGTTTCACGCGTCACGGTAGCCGCTTAGTAACGCGAAGTCACCACCCATTTGGGTAGTCAGAGGAAACAAAAATCATTGGTCATTGGTCATTTTCCATTTCTCATTTGTCATTTAGCGGTCAGTAGCCCGTGGTCAATAGTCAGTTGTAGGCGCAAATAATTGAGAGAGTCTTGGAAATATCTCTTACCCACAACTGACCACGGACTACGGACCAACTACTACTGATCTTCATGTTAATTGCCAAATGAGAAATGAAAAATGACCAATGATCAATAATTCTTTCTCACCTGGTCCTTCGCTCAATCGCAACGTTCTCGAGTGGCAGTTCAAACGTCACCACTGTTCCCGCACCGGGCGTCGACGTTATCTCAAACTGACCGTTCATCTCCGTCGCTCGCTTCCGCATACTCAAGACTCCATGCCCACCTTTCTCTGCTGCGAACAACGCCGCAGACAAACTCTGGATCGAAAACCCTTTTCCATCGTCTGAGATCCTTAACATCAGTGATTCTCTTGAAAAGCCAAACGAGATCTGCACGTGAGTGGCTTCTGCGTGCTTCACAATGTTTGTCAAACTTTCTTTGAAAATGAGGAAGACTTCGCGGCGCGGATTCGGTCCCAGGGGAATGTCCGGAGCTAATTCCGGTGCTTCAAAGTCAAAGACAATTCCTTTCGCCGAGAACAAGTCGCTCGCAAATCGACGCATACGGTGAATCAAATCTTGTAAATGGTCCCGCTGCGGGTTGATGGCCCAAACGATGTCACTCATTGTTTCGACAAGCTCGTTAGAGGCGAGTGCGATCGATTTCAGGGGAGCCGCCGCGCCACCGTTACCTTTGATGTTCTGTTGTTGCGCGACCTCGCTGAGAATTGCGATCTGGGTTAGCGATGCACCGATATCGTCATGAAGATCCGTCGCTATCCTGATGCGAACTCGCTCGAGCTCATTGATTCGTTCTTCACGAGCTCTGCCTAATTCTTCTTCAGCACGTTTCGCGTCAGCAAGCGCGGCGTTCACCTCGTGCAAACGAGCCGTACGATATCGATAAAAAAGGAAAGCCATTGCAACCGTTAGCAGGATAGCGAGCGTTATGAACCACCAGCGCAACCAGATCGGCGACAAGATCCGGAATGAAACCATTGCGGGTCTTTCGCTCGTTAAGCCCTCTGAGTTGATCGCTCGAACAAGGAAACGATATGAACCAGGTTTGAGATTGGCGTAGGTAACTGTTCTTAGTTCGCTTGGAGCACTCCAATCTGAATCCGCTCCTTCTAACATGTACTGGTACCGCAACGTTTCTCCAGGGCGAAAGCTGAGTCCGAAGAAATCGATTTGAAAGTTGTTCTTTGTGTGACCGAGTTCGCCTTTTTGAATCTCAGCGTCGCCCAGTTCGGAAACGGGCTGATCCTCGCCCGCGATGCGCAATCCACCCAACCAGATCGGTGGTGGCGAAGTAGCCTGGTGCTCCGAGGGATTTAGCCG
>QHXL01000399.1:0-4931 GCA_003222935.1 Acidobacteriota bacterium | reverse complement strand
ACCACCAGTCGTAGCAAACCACAATGTACCGTTTCGATCACAAAGGGAGTCGATAAGGAAGTCGCTGGCCAGTCCGTCGTTGACCGAATAGTGTTTGACTCGCTCTGTATCCAGCGAGATCTGATCCACACCGCGGACCGTGCCGGCGTAGATATCGCCCTTCGCATCGGATGTGATTGTTCGGATGTTGTTACTCGACAGACCCTGATCTGTAGTGAATGATGTGAAAGTTGGTTTAGTCGCGTTGGTATCGTCAACACGGCTAAGACCCGCAATTACCGACCCTATCCACAGTCGACCTTTGCGATCAATCAAAAGGTCCAGCACGTTGCCCGGAGGTAATCCGTCGTTTGTCGAGAACACTTCGAAACGACTGTCTTTGTAACGAGCAATGCCCCATTCATAAAACCCAAGCCAAATATTTCCCTGTTTGTCTTCAACTAATGACGAGACCGACTTGCCATTTGGAAAGCCCTCCTCCGTGGTGAAGGCGCGAAACTCCTTTTCTCCGCGGCGCAGTCTATAAAGACCCATATCTTCACGCTTATCCGGTTGCTGGCTTAACCAAAGATCGCCTTTCGAGTCTTCAAAGATCTGAAACATCATGTTTTCTTTGAAGCCATCGCGACTCGTGTAAGTCTGAACAGGAGTCTTAAGATTTCCCGCGGCAAAGCGATAGAGTTTTGTTGTGCTTAGAATCCACCACTCGTTTGCGCTTGATAGAAATGCATAGCGAGAAGTCCAGAGCGCACGGGCATTCGGATCCAATGTGGGATGTGTGGTTGTAAACCGCTTTCCGTCAAAGCTACTAACGTAGTAGTCGCCATTTGCGAAATAGAGAGTCCCATCAACTGACTGATTGATCGCATAGACAGCTCTCGCGTTCAGCCCATCTGCAGGTCCGTAAGTGACAAACCCTTTTCGATCTAATCGGACAAGCCCGGTACGGCTACCAATCCATAAACTGCCGGCGCTGTCCTCTGCCATCTCGGCCATTCCCGCCGGCAGGCCCTGTTCTGCACCGTATGAAACAATCCGGTGACCGTCAAAATTTAGCAATTCATTGTTTGAAGTAATCCATATCGCACCGTCTGACGTCGACGTCATTCTCAGGGTTAGACCATCAACCGATTGCTTGGTGAGTTGGACCACGTCGCCAGGGCGTTGGGGCATTTCTGCTTCTTGCCCAACCTGGATCGCCGCAACAGATGTAGCTGTGAGTGGACGAACTTGTAAGGTCTGCACATTAGAAACTGACGCGATCGGTTCGGGCTTAATTACAAACAGCGCTTTCCCCCATCCCGCCCAGATGTTTCCATTGGGTTGTACGGCCATCGCAACGGTGCCTTGCCGGAGGTTTGATTCATACTTGTATTGAACTGCGCGACCGTCCGGTAAACGTCGCACCAAACCCACATTCGTCATCAGCCATGTTGAGCCATCTGGACCATGTTCCATCTGAACTATGTAAATGCTGCGATTCGGGTCTACAGAAAGGCTCAGGCGCACGCGTTCAAACTCCAACTTGCCATTCTTCTCGAGCAGTCGGTATAGATCACTTCCTGCAAACCAGATTTGTCCGGCACTGTCTTGTTGAATAACGCCCTTATGTGAGGAGACAAACTCGGCGTTCAGGAAGGGGCGTCCGTCCCGGGCTTTTTGTGGACGAGAGAGTGTGGTGGCGTTAAAGCGATAGAGACCGGCTGAAGTTGAGACCCAATAAGTGCCGCCACTCGTTTCGAAAATCCCTTCGATGCCGGGAGGTGAATTCTTGTCGCCGACGCGATAGGTGACAAACCTTGCGCCATCAAAGCGACTCAGTCCGTCGCGAGTACAAAACCACATGAAGCCACGCGAGTCGCGAAGGATATAGTCGATAAAACTACTGCCCAGACCGTCGGCAGAAGTATAAGTTCGAAGCGGCAAGTGTTCAGCCTGGACGGACGTAATAAAAACCGAACAGGCGAAAACGAAACAGATGAGCTTGGGGAGAAGTTTGTGTAGCATGGAACCAGAAAAACTGGGCCAACGTGCGGCACACACAATATTCGAGCGTCGAAATCCCGGCAAGACAATTGGAACGGGTTCGCACACTTCGATCGCGCTGAGTAACCTGAAAAAGTCCGATCTAAAACATTGGGATGAGTGGTATTGCGCGACGGTGAGACGTCGAGGCGGAGATCCAGACATTGGGCCAAAATTGCCGCTGCTACTAAAAGACCGGGGCTTTATAAACGTTGCTGCGTGCGCGGTTCAGCGGATGAGCCTCATTGCAGAAATGAAACTCATCAGCCCTCTCACAAGCGAGAACGTTGCAGACGCAGCAGTCGCTGAAGGATTAACTACTACCGAGGAAGTCTCCCAAATCGTCGACAGTCTTTACGAGTACGCTCAAAATCCAGACACCTTCAGTGGTTTGCCACGGGTGGTACAAGCCTGGGGCCGTCGACCTTTGTAAACTCATTCTCGGGTCGTCGACAACTACCGTTAAAACATGCGCCTTCTTCGACAATCAGTGCCGGAGCGGCAACTATTCCCTGCACATTCGCTGTTCGGCCAAGTACGAGTTCCTTGGTAGCGTAGATATCACCTTCCACTGTCCCATTTATTTTCGCTACAGCAACATTGATTACGGCTCGAGTAACTTCAGCTCCGCAACTGACGATCAATGTGCCGTCATCAGACGTCACGTGTCCTGAGAAATGGCCATCAATACGCAGCAGCGACTTGAAACAAACCTCACCGCTGAACTGCACGACGTCTCCTACAAAACCGAGCCAATTATCCTTGTTGATAGGTCGAGGGGCCCGTTCATTGCTGCTCAAAACTGCCTGAGTAGTCACGATAATACCTTTCTGGTTATGTTCCGTGGAGCGCTCTATTGTAGGTAGGTGGGGACTCGCGTGCCGGGATGCCGCTGCCCCTGTGTCAGGGAGAAAAGAAAGAACTCTTATCTGAATGCAATATAGCATCGCAGCAAGATGGGTGATTATTACGATTCGATTGTCGTTCGAAGGCAGGGGTCGGTACCGTAACGCGGTAGCGTCGGGTACCGTATCCACTCAGACACTTGATCTTGAGCGAACCCGACGCTACCGCGTTACGGTACTGACCCTACTTCTTAGCTTTCACCTCGCCACGTGCGAGTCTGATCTCTTCCATTATTCGAGCGGCGAGTTTTGGCGCAGCGACATTTCCATCGATGGCTGTGATCTTTCCGGTAGCCAGCACGATTCCGTTACTGCGATTGGTGATCTGGTAGGTGAAGGTATGAGTAAAAATCGGTCGATCGATTTCTACCACAATGTCTGCGGCGTCGTATTTGTCACCACGACCAACTATCGCCATTTCCCAACGATCAAACTCGTCGCGTTTACGCAATTCATTCTGCAACTGAACCGACTCAAAAAAACTTGTGCTCGAAGTGACGTACATGACACGCGCACGTCGTAAAAGGTTCTTAGGATTAGTCTCAGCAACACGTGCAGACTCCTCAGCCGCAAGCTTTTCTTCGGCAGCTCTTCTTAGCTCTTTGAGTTTAACTTCTTCGGCCACGCGCTCTTCAGCAGTCCGTGGCGGCCGGATGGTTACATTGACCTCTTGCGTGACAGTTTGGGCGGTCGCCGCAATCGATGAGAGACCTACAACTGAAAAGAGGATGATTGTCGGCGCGAGTTTAGTGGTATTCATGGCGGCTCCTGAATTGATAGACTTGACCTTGAACCACCAGAGCAATGTTTGTGCCTTTTCATTTTCGTAGTAATTGATCGGAAGTGATCTAAGAAAGACCAGCAAGTTAAGACAGGTGTCGGTTCAGTACTGCACCGCCGCAGAATAGAATCCATGTTGTTAAGGAAAACCTTAAAACCCGGAGACCTGGGTTATGTGATCTACCTTCACGGCATGTTGTATGCGCGTGAGTACGCTCTCGACCATACGTTCGAAGGCGATGTTGTACAGCGAATGGGTGAGTTCATGAAGTCGTTCGACGGCGAGAAGGACCTGTTTGCTATCGCCGAAGATGCGGAAGGAAATATCGTGGGGTCGATCGCAATCAATGGACATGCTGATAACACAGCACAGCTGCGCTGGTTCTTGCTGCATCCTTCAGCGCGGGGCGCAGGCCTGGGAAAACAACTACTTCAGGAAGCGATTGACTTCTGCAAAGAGCGAAAGTTTAAGTCAGTATTTTTGTGGACCATCAGTGAACTAACGACTGCCGCGCACCTCTATCGTGAAGCTGGCTTTGAACTCACCTGGGAAAATACGCGAGAGTTTTGGGGTGGAATGCGGACTGAGCAACGATACGATTTGATCCTCAAATAAGCTTAGTGAATGTCCGAAGGAACCTCTGATTAAGACTCTTAACCGCAAAGCGGTTGCGACCCAGAGCCCAGGGTTGCCGCGCTTTGGCGGCTACCCTGGGAAAGGACGGACAATCGATCCAACCCCAACGGGGTTGCGCCAACCGGACGCTACACAAATAAATCGCGGTGAAGAGGACCCGACGCAACCTCTTCGAGGTTGGAATCCTGTATCGATCTATTTCCAGGGTAGCCGCCAAAGCGCGGCAACCCTGGGCTCTGAGTCGCAACCGCTTTGCGGTTAAGAGACTTAATCAGAGCTTCCTGAAGTTTATCGGACATTAAGATTATGAAACTCGACTTACATACACACTTTTACACGGATGAGTATTTTCAAACCATCCGCGACTTGCCGTCGGAGTTTTCTTTCGCTGAGAGCTCAACAGGTCAAACGATCATCACTTATCGAGGTGCGCGATTTTTTGGTGTCACTCCGGCGATGACTGATGTCAGTAAGCGAATAGAGGATATGGATCGCGTCGGGATTGACGTTGAGGTAGTCTCACTGTCTACGCCCAATGTGTTCTTCACTTCTGCGGAACATCAGCCTTCGGTGGCTCGCATGAT
>QHXL01000398.1:7653-8960 GCA_003222935.1 Acidobacteriota bacterium | reverse complement strand
CGGATGCTCGATAGCGGACGTAATGATGTGCTCGCCCTGACCCTTGTAGCCCTGGCAAAGTCCGCGGATGGCGAGGTTGTTAGCTTCAGTTCCACCCGACACAAAGACAATCTCGTTTTGCTGGGAGCCTATGAGCGCAGCAACCTCACGTCGCGCGCGATCGACTTCTGCCCGGGCCTCCTGGCCCTGAGAATGCACGCTCGACGCGTTGCCGTAGGTTCGGGTCAGGGTCATTACCATCGCCGCCGCTACCCGATCGTCGACCGGCGTCGTGGCGCTGTGGTCCAAATAAACTTGCCGTTTTGTGCTCAAAATTAAGTTTCCAGGTGCAAACTCAAATACCAGACGCTGCATCTGAGTCGCAGTTCCAAGTGGCGCTAACAGTTGTCACGAGTCTAGGTGGCACACAATGGAGCGTCAAGCAGATACAGATTGAAGACGGCAGTAACAGAGTGTTAGCATGCGGTCGCTACGTGGTTGGCTCTCCCAAGACGATCCGACTTCGGTAACGGAGCCGTGAATTTTTGGAAGGACTGTGGAAATGAATTTGATAAAAAAGCCCCTGGTAGTCTTATTGACGGTTGTGTTGTGTGGATTGACTGGCCTGGCCGCCACTCAGTCGCAATCAACTGCTCTTGAGCGAGGCTATCGTACTGGTTATTCGGATGGTTACAGTTCTGGCGCCGGCGATGTCGCCAATAAGGTGGCGCCGGATTACCAAAACAAAGAGGAGTACAAACGCGCTGACCGGTCCTTCAATGACGTCTGGGGACCCATTGACGACTACCGAGACGGTTATCAGCAGGGATTCGAAGCTGGTTACACTGCCGGTTACGAGCAGCGCGACTTTAACTCAAGCATTCCTACCGGTTTGAAACGTCGCCCGGCTTCGGCAAGTACTTCAACGAATCCACCCGCGAATGTTGGCGTCACAACAACCCCTGACGCAGTCCCGTCCACCGACAACTCCGATAACACTGCCGCTCAGTCGCAAACGGGTTCACAGGCAGGTTCGCAGACAAGTTCATTTGGGATTCCCAAAGACACGGTGCTCTACCTTGAATTACTCACGCCGCTTTCAACAGATGCGACACAACGTAACGACCCGTTTCGAGCTCGTGTGACAGGTCCGAACCCTTATGCCGATTACATTGTTGAGGGACGAGTGAGCCAGGTTAAGCGACCAGGAAAAGTGAAAGGTGTCGCGGAACTACAATTGACCTTCGAGCAAATTCGCTCGCCTGACAATCGCACCGCGAGTTTCCGCGCTGAGCTTGTAGAAGTCATGCCGCTGAATTCTGATAGTC
>QHXL01000398.1:3887-7643 GCA_003222935.1 Acidobacteriota bacterium | reverse complement strand
TGATAGTCCAACGGACGTTGATTCTGAGGGCGGAGTGAAAGGTCGCGACTCAACAAAAGATGACGCCGCCAAAATCGGCGCCGCATCGGGGATTGGCGCAATCATCGGTGTTATCACCGGTGGCGGTAAGGGATCTGCCATCGGGGCAATCATTGGCGCCGGCGCGGGCACTGCCGGGGTGATGACGCAACGCGGTAAAGACATTAGACTCGAGCGTGGTCAACCAATGAAGATTCGCACTGCTACCGATACGAGTGTTCTTTAACAACCGCGCTACTGCAGCAGCACATGCCGTCGAAAACCAAGAAACAGGGAGACCGTGTCAAACGTCTCCCTGTTTCTCTGTCTGGTCAGATCACACTCCTCAGCGACTTTGGCAATCAGGACTATTTCGTTGGCGCAGTTAAGGGAGTGATTGCTTCGATCAATCCCGCAGCGAGTCTCATCGATATCACGCACGAAATTCCTGCCCAGGATATTGACGCTGCTGCCTTCACGATTTTGGCCAGCTATCGATCGTTTGCGCCAGGGACGATTCATGTCGGGGTAGTCGACCCGGGTGTGGGAACTGCAAGAAAACCGATTCTGGCATTTGCCGGTGGTCATTTTTTCGTAGGACCGGATAACGGCATTTTTAGTTACATACTCGAGAAAGAAACTGACCACAGAGTTTTTCACGTCACTGCGCAAAAGTATTTTTGCCAGCCTCTGAGCAACACCTTTCATGGTCGAGATGTTTTTGCTCCAGTTGCTGCGCATCTCTCAAATGGTTTGTCTCCTGAGAGTTTTGGCGAAGAGATATTTGATACCGTCCGATTACCTCCGCTGGTACCAACGGCACCGAAGCCAGGCGAAATCAAAGGCCGGATTCTTCATATCGATCATTTTGGAAATTGTGTAACGAACATTGATCGCTCAGTACTGGAAAGGTCCAACGAAGATCGCGCGAAGGTAATGATAAAGGGGAAGAAGATCGAGTCTTTTCGAGAGTCATATGCTGAGCGCAAAGGCAAAAAGAGTCTGTTCGCAATCTGGGGGAGCGCAGGTTTTCTTGAGATCTCCGCGTGCAATCGCTCGGCCGCAAAAATCTTGAAGGCACGACGAGGCGACAGCGTAACGATCGAGTTTGTATGATCAATTCATGGTCGCTTGTAACTGTCTCACCTGTTTGTTATCTTCGCTCAAACACAAATAATTTATGACTGATACTGCGAAAGAGACTCCCACCGCCGCTGCCGCAACCGGACTCCGCGGAGTTGTTGTTGGCGCTTCTACGGTTTCTGATGTCGTTGGCGACAAAGGCGAACTAATCTATCAGGGCTACAACATCCACGAGCTGGCAAAGCATTCGACCTTCGAAGAAGTTGCTTTTCTGCTTTGGAACAAGCGCTTGCCAAACCGTTCAGAACTAGCCGAACTGAATCAACAGCTATCGAGTTCGTACGCGCTTCCGGCCGAAGTGATCGAGCTCTTACGCCGCTCACCTCGTGACGCCGATCCAATCGATCAATTGCGAACGGCCGTGTCAGCATTGGAATTTTACGATCCGACTGCGCGCGATATTTCAATTGATAACAGTAGAAAGATCTCGATAAAGCTAACAGCGCAATTCGCCACTATCGTTGCAGCCAGCGATCGACTGCGTAATGGTAAAGAGCCAGTGGCGCCATTACCGGAAACGAATATCGCAACCAACTTTCTTTACATGCTCAAAGGCGAACGACCTTCGGAGCACGACGCGAAGCTCTTCGATGCGTGTTTGATTCTCCACGCAGATCACGAATTGAATGCGTCAACATTCACAGCTCGCGTAGTTGCCGGGACGCTCGGGAGTATTTATGCATCTGTGGTTGCTGCGATTGGCGCTCTTTCCGGTCCACTACATGGTGGAGCAAACACAGCCGTCATGAAAACCTTGCTCGAGATTGGCGACCCTGAAAATGTAGAGACGTATGTGAAGCAGGCGCTTGCGAGTAAGAAGAAGATGATGGGCTTTGGTCACGCGGTCTACAAAACGGAAGATCCGCGTGCGACCCACCTGAGACAGTTTTCACGAGAGATGGGTGAACAAGCCGGTGAGTCGAAGTGGTATGAGATCTCGCGCAGAGTTGAAGAGGTCATGATGCGAGAGAAGGGCCTGTATCCCAACGTCGACTTCTTCTCAGCATCCACTTACTACATGATGGGCATTCCACTCGATCTGTATACTCCGATCTTCGCTGTGAGTCGAATAACGGGTTGGACCGCTCACGTCCTCGAGCAATATATCGACAATAAGTTGATTCGTCCGCGCGCCGAGTACGTCGGCCCACGCAACGTTCCTTACGTTCCGATCGATCAAAGATAATGTCCGATATGCTTTAAATGTCCGATAGACTTTAGTTTGTCGTTGACGGAAGAAAGAAGAAGCCACGAACTGTCACTTGTCCATGGCTAATTTTTTTCGAGTCAACGACAAACTGAAGTTTATCGGACATTTAAAGTTTATCGGACATTCAAACTGACAATTGAATACTGTCAAATGAGATCTGGAAAATGATTACTGTGCTTTGGCTGCCGAGTTTTTAGAGTCAACGCTCGACATGTAATACCCCTGACGCGAGCTAACTAGCAGCTTCCTGGTCTTTCCCTTATCGTCTTTCGCCTTCACACGGACTTGCAGTGCATGCATGCGACCATCATCCGTTTCACTCTCCGAAAGTGCGAAGCCAAGGCTATAGCGCGCCGTGAGATTACCGATAATTGTAGACAACCCCGCGGCGTAATCCTTCGGACGTCCAACCTTAACCGCCTCGCCTCCCGACTGTTGTGCCAGATGCTTTGCGCTTCCATACAGGCTTAGGCCAAGCCAGCCGGCGATCGGTTTTCCCACGGGCATCAGCAACTTGAACAATGTTCGCAGTTCGACTGTAAGCGAATTGAAAATGATGTTGTCGCGAATCAACACTTGTTCGGTAGCATCCCGATCTTCAAAAAAGATTGGCGCTATACCATCCGAAACCCACACCAACGAAAGCTGCGAGTTAGGACGCGTTGCCGCTGTTTTGCGCGCTGCTTGTCGCACAGCTTCCGACATGCCAAAGAAGTCGTCGAACTCGACAGTGACATCACCCTTCTTGTTGACTCGCTTGATGTGAGTCTTTCCGTCACGGGTGGTTGTGCGAGTGAGTACGGAACCGTTCTTTCCCTTAATCACCTCGGTTGAAACAACGTCATCAGGCTTTTGACCTGGTCCCACATTAACTGTCGCTTCAGTTGGAGACGGCGGATCAGCTGATTTGACAGAGTCTTCGCGAACATCGCCGCGCTCAGCCATATCCTTTACCCGAGCGAGCGCAGCAGCGAGTTTTGCCCGGTCATTCGTGAATTCGGTAAGCCATACATGTTCTTCGTTTTCTCCCGTGTCCATCGCCATGATCGCCACCTCATCTCCAGGCGGCAACTTTAAGAGCTCGTTCTCCATGGCCTTGATGACTTCGGAGTTCTTCAAAAATCGCCCGGCTCCGTCTTCACGCAAATCCAGTATGAGAATTAGGGCCAACGGTTTGCGCGCCTGTCCTTCGCGAGTGAAATACGAAATCGGTCGCGGAGTACCGTTGTCGAGGACTTCGAAATTATCAGCCGCGAGATTTGAGACCGGCAGGTTCGACTTCTTGTCTTTGACCAGTGCATCAAGAAAGACAACGCGAGTCTTGATGCGGATTGTGTCGTCGACTTCCTGCGAGCTTACTGCCAGGCATGACAGTGCGACCACGA
>QHXL01000398.1:461-3800 GCA_003222935.1 Acidobacteriota bacterium | reverse complement strand
GTGTTTCTTTGAGTTCGCGCCCTTGCCTCGATGTCTGAATCCCGATGAAGTTTTGGAAATTGTGTTTGCGCATTTCTCTCCTCATTCCTGATCGATAATCGTTGCTTCGTTGGTGATGTTTTTGCCGGCGCCTTCAGGATCCTTCATGAGGAGCGCCAGGTTTTTCGAGGAGAGAGTTGCTTGAACTACGGTGCCTTCGTGTTGAGCGATATTGATCACAAGTACATTGAACTTATTGCCTTGCTCACGTACAAAAATGTAACTCTGCTCTTCGTCAGTTGCGGAGAGTGTTTGCACAAGCGGTATCCAGCTTTGTTTCAAAGCTTCGTTAAGAGAATTGCGGAATTTGATCAAGTCACCGTCAAATTCCTGGTCTTCAAAAACAGCGAGCTTGATACTGCCGACTTCTGCGAGCCGTTTTGCAGTGCCCCCTTTGATCTTCGCGGCTGTACCGACCACCTTCATTCCTGCCTTGGCAAGAAAGGGAATGCCCTCGTGCTTTACGTTGTAGAACTGCTCGATCATTTTTACTACCGAACCGAAGTCGTCGCCTTTTGCGTTTACTAAACTCGCGGTAAGTAAAATGACCAGGCCAAAACCGATGAGTTTGGAAATCGTGACGTGTTTCATCTAAAGCCTCACTGATCCTCATTCTTCGTTTTTGGTTTTGTGATTTCGATGCCCAGATCCGGGATTCCCAAACTGCCCTCGAGATGCGCGAGCTTCTCGAGGTCAACCGGCCCAACTATATTCACGACGGTCAACTCTCGCGCCTCAGAAGTAATCACTACCAATCCGTTAACGCTGGTGCCGCTCAGGGAGACATACACTTCAACGTTCGAGTCTCGTTTGCTTCTGACATTGACCAGCCTGGACCAGGCGGGTTCGCGAAGTTGATTGCGAATCGAGTCAACGTCAGCTGCGCTGAATTGGTTGTCAGCGTCGAATTCAAAGCTCTTGACATAGATTCCCTTGAGACCGGCTACTAGTTTCTTGATTTGTGCTTCGTCAGGATCTTTGTCGCTGAAGACTTTGATTGCTATTTGAACCAGGCGCTCGTCGATATTCACATCGACAGTCTCAGTAGCTTTAGCGGCCAGGTAATCCAGGTGCGACATTTGGATCCTTGGTTCCTGCGCGTGGCCCGCCGTCGCTGAAACGATCACGAGCAATACGACAAGTACCGGTATGATCGAAATGCGTTGAAAAACTAATCTCATAATTACTCCGTTCATCCTATTTTGTGTTGATTCCTGATCTGACCTGGCGTGGCTGGTCCATTCGCTCTTCTTTGCGCCAGATTGAGCTTTTCACTGGCAAGTCGCAGGGCCACGATCAACTCTTTCTTGGCTTCGATCGCTTCAGCCCGTTCAGTTTTGCTGAGACCCGTAGCAGGGCGTCTCGTTCGGCGCTGCACATTGACAGCAAATACTTTTCGGTCTCGATCAGTTGATGTTGAATTATCTTCGCTCTGTGGTTGCTCTTCGTTTTTCTTCTCAGATGGATTCACAGTTGAAGACGGCGGTGTGATGGCAATTTCGTTACGTTGTTCCGGCTTGGAGTCAGTTCTTGCTCGCAGCCAAACTACGCCGGCCAACAACGCCAGCGCCAGAGTTGCAGCGATTGCAAGAAGCGGCAGATATCGATGACGACGTGCCTCTCTGAAATTGTCCGGCATTTCAAGTGGCCTTGGTTGATATCGCAACCTGCCGAGCACCTGTTCCAATTGTTGAACCTCGGGATCTGGCTCACCACTTTTGTCCCACAAATATTCGTCGTTCATAAGCCCTCCTGAAATCCGAGCTTTTCTCGAAGTTGCTTCATACCCCTGTGAAGGTTGACTCTAACGGATGCTGGAGTCAGCCCGGTTCGCGCTGCTATCTCTGGTCCAGTCATCCCCTCCACTAAGCGCAGCACCAGCGTCTCGCGGTATGCTTCGGGTAGTCCGCGAATCAATTCCAAGATCTCTTCTGCTTTTGTAGTAGACGTGTCAGTACTTCGTAGGTCGTCGGTCACTTCTACTGTGTCTTTCGCGCGGCGGTGAAAATCCATGGCCCGGTTACGCGCAATCATTGCCACCCAGGGCCCGAACGCAGCCCAATCTCTTAGTGTGTCGAGTTTTTTGAAGGCGTGTAAAAAAATGTCCTGGACCAGATCGTCAACTTCACTACGAGGAACTCGCGACAGCAGAATGCCGTGCACCAGCGGAGCGTATAGATCGTAGAGTCGACCAAAACCTTCCCGATCACCCTCGAGTGATGCCTTTACCAGCGCGACCTCGATTGGAGTGTCGTCAGCAGGTTTTTGGTTCGACGCTTTTACGGGCGCAGTCATCAAAAGCATCTCTGCTGTAGCTTCCAGTTCAGACATTCGCCGCCTCTGACTCGATTCACTGATTGGTTCGATGCCAAAGCTCGAATTGATTTCGCTTTGACATCGGTAAGACGGGAAGGAAGCGGAAAGTGTTAACTAACCTGGTTGATAAAGTTTACTGGGGAGAGAGACTTGTCTAAGTTAATCGATCTTAGCCGCAGATAGACGCAGAAAAACGCAGATCAGAAATAAGATAGGGCGACGTCTCTTTCTCATAATTTCTGATCTGCGTCTATCTGCGGCTAAAGATCGGCCATGCTATCGGGGTATGGATTTAACTGCGACCGGATTCTCTTCGGAAGTCAACTTCATCATTTCGGGTGTCGCTGAAATCCACTTCGTTCGCCACACGAAGACGCAGGCGAGAATGAGGACAACCGTGCAGGCAGCTCCACCCTCAATGCCGTAACTGCCACCTGTGATCCACGAAGGACCAAAATCGTGCCCCTTGATCAATGGATGTGACACCAGGTTGAGTCCGCTGACTGGCAGGCCGAAGAGCGAGCCCAGCGCCCAATTCCATCCCCAATGAACGGCGAAAGGAAACCAGAGACTGCGCGTCCGTATATATGCGATTGCGAGCCAGACTCCGGCAAGTGCTGTATTCGCGAAAGTGAATCCGGGGACGACATTTGGATTTCCCAGGTGGACGATGGCAAAGAAGACAAAGTTCAGCAACACTCCGAGCCAAACAAGTTTCGCGCGCGACAGTGTCTGCAATGGATAGCCCCTGAAGATGGCTTCTTCAGCAAGAGCGGCAATCGCGAATAGGACCGCAGAGCCTCCGACAGATCTAAACGTCGCCCATAGCACTCCAGTCGTACTCATCGAGAATCGCAATCCGCCAACCACAAACCCTATGGCGACCGCAGCCGCCAGAGTAAGAATTCCTATCGCGGCGCCCACTATCAAATCGCGATACCAAAGCTGGTGGAAAGTGAGCCCGAGCGCTCGCCATGGTAAGCC
>QHXL01000398.1:0-414 GCA_003222935.1 Acidobacteriota bacterium | reverse complement strand
GGGCCAGGGAAACGCTCCGCCACCGCTACGATGAATGACGTAAAGAGTGACGTCAGTGGCATTTACCAGGACCACCAACACCAATGTAAAAATGAGGATTCGCCAACCGCTGCGCAGTCGACCGTATTGATTGATAAAGGGAGTGCGAATGTTCATAGATGTTTGGACGCGGGCGCAGCATTCTATCTAGGGCCAATGCCGATTACCAATTGCCGAAGCATTGGCAAGTTGAAGGACAGCGCATTCCGTAAGGAGTGGGTTGACACAACCATCAAGGAAACTTCCATTCACTTCCAGGTTCGCTGGCCGCGTGGAGGTTCAGTTTCTGGTTGGGACACGGTTGCTTGATTTGGTGAAGATACCACCGGCTTCAGCCGCGTGGAGGTTCAGTTTCTGGTTGGGACACGGTTGCTT
>QHXL01000397.1 GCA_003222935.1 Acidobacteriota bacterium | reverse complement strand
GGTGGGTAACCACGCTCGCTGTTACGGCTTAAATATTACCGGCATGAAACGACGAGGCTATTCCCGGGCCACCATCGATGCACTTCACCACGCATTCCACCTATTACTCTCCGCGAAACTAAATACTACCCAGGCCATCGAGCGCATCAACGAAGAGATCAACGATTCCCAGGAAGTAACCGACCTGGTTAGCTTCATTCAAGCCTCAAACCGCGGCGTTACCAAATGAAGTTAGGACTGATTGCCGGCAACGGCAGGTTTCCTTTTATGGTCCTTGAGGGTGCTCGTGCGTCGGGCGCTCAGGTGGCGGTTGCGGCAATTCGTGAAGAGACCGATCCTGCAATAGAGAAACTTGCCGACAGCGTAAAGTGGATTGGCATCGGTCAGTTGGGTCGAATGATTCGTTTCTTCAAAGACGAAGGTGTCGAGAAGGCGATCATGGCGGGCCAGGTTAAGCACGTTCAGATTTTTAGTCGTGCTGTTCCAGATGCGCGCATGCTGAAGGTGTTGTTGAGACTCCCACGACGTAATACCGACTCGCTTATCGGAGCAATTGCTAATGAGCTGCAAAGCGAAGGAATCGAGTTGGTAGATTCAACATATTTTCTGCAAAACGACCTGCCAAAACCCGGAGTGTTGACGCGACGACAACCTGACAAACACGAACAAGAAGATGTTGAGTACGGGTTGGAGATCGCTCGTGGTTTTGCCCATCTCGACCTGGGTCAAACAATAGTCGTGCGGGGCAAGGCCTGTGTCGCTATTGAAGCAATGGAGGGGACTGACGAAACTGTCCGACGCGCGGGCCTGCTCGTAAAACGTAAGTTAACTGTGGTGAAGCTTGCGAAGCCTAATCAAGATATGCGATTCGATGTGCCTGTAGTTGGCGTTCCGACGTTGCGAACTATGGTCGAGGCAGGTGCTACGTGTTTGTGCCTCACGGCGGGTAAGACATTGATGTTCGACCGCGAAGAAATGCTTCGGTTCGCGAATGAAAATAAACTAGCGATCGTCGCAGTCTAAACTCCGATCTCAAATTTCAGAAAAGAAATCTTTGCCCCGCTTTAGCGGGGCTAAAGCATAGAGCCTAGGGTGGAGTGAGGCTTTGCGAGCGGAACCCTAGGAATCTGGCGTTAAAAAATCGAGCCCGCAAAGCGGGCGACGGGCAATTCGAGCCCGCAAAGCGGGCGACGGGCAATTCGAGCCCGCAAAGCGGGCGACGGGCAATTCGAGCCCGCAAAGCGGGCGACGGGCAATCTAGTTGCAAAACAAACGTTGGTGCTTGATTCACCTTCGCTATCGCCCACTTCGCGGGCTGACTACATTTTTCATCTGGTGATCCTAGGGTTGCGCTCGCAAAGCCTCGCTCCACCCTAGGCTATATGCTTGAGCCCCGCTAAAGCGGGGCTCGGTAAGATTTCTTGGTTTTCTACGCAGAAAAAACTTCTACCAGGGCAATAACAAAAATCCGCTGCTTACCGCGAATCTGAAATTAGTTCCTGACTTCAGCAGTTTGCCCAGCTTTCGGATCGTACGGAGCGGCTAAAAACTTCTTCGCGGTCGCATGTGCGTTGTCGTAATCAATTCCTGACTGCACAGCCTTCTGGTACTCGTAAACTGCGCGGTTGCGTTCGCCCTTGGCGTCGTACGCGTTGCCACGTTTAATGTGAGCCCAAACCTCGATCCAGCTTGGCTTCAGGGTGCCCTGTAGCGACGCCTCAAAGTTATCGAGGGCTTGTTGCCAGTTTCGCTGTTCGAGGAACAGGAGTCCGAGGTTGTAGTAGACCCACGAGTTGGACCGGTCCAACTTAAGAGCTGCTTCGAATTGCTGTTGAGCCTCGGCGTACACGCCTTCTTTCATCTGCTCGATACCACGACGAGCAATTATCGAAACTCGTAGATCGTCCGACATCCGCAGGATCTTGTTGTTGGGATCTACTACGACTTCAAGCGGCTGACCATTTGACTCAAAGTCGAAGTCTTCACTTCGTCCTTCCACGCGGACAATCGTCTGTTGATTGTCTCCTTCGGCCCGAAGCAGTAGCTCCACCGGCATCCTGAGTGTTTCGAGGTTCTGTTTGACCGTGCCTCGAGTTCGAAACTTTCCTGAGCGAGTGCGAATGATTTGATAATCAGCGGTAAATTCCGGTACTCCAGTTCCTTCCACCCATTGCGCAAAGAAGTAACGCAGATTCTCGCTTGAAATTTTCGACGCTAATTTCTCAAACTCGTCGATCGAAGCATTCTTACCTTTGTAAGTCTCGAGAAAGGTGTAAAGAAGCCGATCGAAATTCTCTTTGCCGATTGTCTCGCGCAGCATGCGAAAAATCATCGAGCCCTTGTAATAAACGATCGATTGATAAGCGGCCGACTGATCGTCGAGCGCACTTGGGGCACGCGCAATCGAAGCTGTTTGTTCGAAGGTCAATGCGCGCTCCTGTTGTTCGCGTTGTGCGCCATCAAGTCCGCCTGCTGACAAGACTGACTCGCGAAATGCAAACGCACTCCACTCAGCAAGTCCCTGCGAAAGCCAGGCATCGTCGAATGATTTCAGTCCGACGCTTTGCCCCCACCACTGATAGGCGATTTCGCGTTCGAGTTTCTCCTCGGGCACGGGGCGCGCTGAGTCGAACATCTTCGACGATAAATAAATCATTCCGGGACCGGAATAGGCATCAAGACTCTCATCATCGATTTGAACAATCACGAGTCGATTGCCAAACAACGGGGCGCCGTAACGCTTCGAGTAAAACTCAAGGACCCTGCCAGTCAGTTCAGCGAAAGCATCGATGCGCTTTTCACTGCCGGGCATCGCATAAAGCTGCAATTGATAATTGCCAAAAGTTAAATTCTTGTTGATGTACTGGCCGGCGGCGAGGTTACCAATCAGGACTGGTTTGCGGTGTACAAATCTATATCTGATAGCGCCTTCTTTTGGTGAAGGCGCGGCGACAACGGGATCATCACTGGTGCCCGCAACCTGCAAACCAGCCGGCACGATCAGCGTGATATCTGATGTCGCGCGGTCGGCTGCGTAATCATGAAAGGGAAACCAGCGCGATGCGTACATCAAATAGGAACCTTCTGTGCCGACGTAAGCCATACGCTTCGTTGCAAGTGGTCCACCTTCGGGCGAGATCAACGCGCCGCTCCAACGTATACGAAGCGTTATTGGTTGATTTGCCGGAGACATCTGTCCCAGGTCAATGCGAACACTTGGTCCGAGGGCGCCGACGCCGACGGCATCTTGAACAAACCCGGTCAGGACTTTCCCGTCCTTTTCGATACTTTCGACCTTCAAAGAACCATTCAGTTCAAAAACAATTGAACGCGTAGCATCCAACGGCACGAGCGTTATGTCAGCGCCAGCTCGAAGCATGTGTTCTTCAGGGATAATCTGGGCTTCAATGCGATAGTTTGTTACGTCAAATCGACTTGCAGTTTGTTGAGGAGCCGGTTGCTGCGACATCGCTACAATGCTCGACAGTAGGATGACCGCGAGGGTCACAAAAATTCCGGGGCAGATGAGCTTGATTCTTGTCATGGCTTTTCGATGCGAACCGATTATACAGCCGTTCCAACTGGCAGCAGGGAATTCGCTGCGACAACATTCCGTACCCGCTAATAAAAAGCGTAATAAAACAACCGGTTTTTGGGGCTTGCTCTGTGAGAGGGCCGAAGTAGCCGGTAGGTCTAAC
>QHXL01000396.1 GCA_003222935.1 Acidobacteriota bacterium | reverse complement strand
GGTTATCAGCGACCCGAACCGGATCGGAGCTGCACAGGGTGCGATCAAACATCTTCGTACAGACTGTTTTCTACTCGACGATGGTTTTCAGCACAGGCGATTGGCACGCGATCTCGATATCGTAACGATCGATGCAACAAATCCGTTTGGTGGAGAACGAATGCTCCCGAGTGGTCGCCTGCGTGAACCACTGGAAAGTCTCAAGAGAGCAGATTGCATAGTACTCACCCGGTGCGATCAGGTGGATGATGTCGAGTCAATCAAGACTGAACTTCAACGTTTCTCTGGCGATCGCCCAGTTTTCCAATCCCAGATGCACACGGCTTCGGTAGTTCCCTTGAATTCAAACTCCGACCCGCCGACTACTCAAGCTCCAATCGCCGCCTTCTGTGGAATCGGCAATCCTCAATCATTTTTCAACCACTTGGAACGTTCCGGCTACCGGTCTGTCCTTCAGAAGTCTTTTGAGGATCATCACGTCTACACCCAGAACGATATCGACCGCCTTCAGAAGTCAGCGACAGAAGCTGGAGCACAAGGTCTACTCACAACTGCAAAGGACGCAGTTAAGCTCCGAGAGCTCAGTTTCGCTATCGCCTGTTACTCAATTGAAATTGAAATGAAGATCGAGAACGAAGATGAACTGTGCCGACTTATCCATTCAGCTGTCCGATAATCTTTAGATTGTCGTGAGATCGAATAGAAGTGCTAAGGGTCCTAAGCGCAAATCACGACAGCGGAGATCAAATAGAAAGTGCCAAGGCGTCCTAAGCGGAAATCACGACAAGCTAAAGCATATCGGACAACGAAGCTGGCTGATCTGTTGGTGACGGTGAAGGCTTCACAGTCGGACTCTTTGTTTCCCTTGGCGGAGGAGGATCATTCTCGGGAGTCACTCTGCGACTGGGTTCGGGAACGGGCGGCGCTTTCCTATTAACATTCTCGTTGGCGTTAGTGTTAGCCGCAGGGCTGACTTCTTCGACTGGTACTGGCGAGACCTCTGCACTAGGTGAGGAATTCGCGTTGACATTAGCATTCGCGACCGGCGTGACAACTCCTCCTGCCGGAATTCCCTCCTCGCCCTTGCCTGTGGGAGGCTTACCTGGTTCCACTGGTTTACTATTTGGATCTGCCACCAACGCCGGCTGTTGATTCGCATTAGCATCGACCGGAGTTTCTGAGTTGCGTGTGAACGCGTAGACAAGGGCAAACACAACCAATAAAGCGACCGCTGACGGTATGAGTATTTTTAGCAGGTTCACGTTCGACCTTGAAGGAGCTGGAGTCACAGGTGCGATCGGAACTGTTACTGGAGCACGTCGAGGTGGCGACACTTGCGCAGTTCTGGAACGAACCACTGTCACCTCGTCCGGGTCTTCGGAGAGAGATGTTGTTGCGGCGGCGGGTGGTGTATCCAGCTTCAGAACTGACATCCCGGCAGCAATTGTCAGATCCTCTATCAACTCACTGGCGCTCTGATAGCGATTGCTCGGAACCTTTGCCATTGCTCGCGCTACTACTCGTGCAACCGACTCCGGAATGTCCTGTCGTTCATCAAGAACTGAGGGAACGGGTTCCTGAAGATGCTTCATCATCACAATAGTTGCTGATTCGCCTGTGAAAGGGACATGACCGACCAGCATCTCGTACATGATTATTCCGAACGAATAAATGTCTGAACGCGCATCGATCTCACCATCCTGCGAGCATTGTTCGGGAGACATGTACTGCGGTGTACCAATCACCAGGTTGGGCGCTGTCAATCCCGCGTCAAATTCGCCTTCAGGTTCATTGATTTTCGCAATTCCGAAGTCCAAAACTTTTGCGTAATCGCCTGCTCCGGTGCTCAACAACATAATGTTGTCGCTCTTGAGATCGCGATGGATGACACCTTGCGAATGTGCGACCTGAAGCGCGTCACCCACCTGTCGCAAAATCTCAACGGTGCGAGTCAAAGATAGCGGTCCCTCGTCGCGAATAACCTGTTTAAGTGTTTTACCGGACAGGTATTCCATTACGAGGAAGACGATTCCATTTTCGTCCTCGCCGAAGTCGGTAACACTCAACGCGTTTGGATGTGAAATTCGAGAGGCAGCACGTGCTTCCCTGGAAAACCGGGCGACGATCTTTTCATCGGCAGCGAGTGATGGACGCAGGACTTTGATCGCCACAGTCTTTTCCATCAACACGTGAGTACCGCGGTAAACCGTCCCCATTCCACCTGTGCTCAGACGGGCATCAATACGATATTTTCCTGGTAGCGTTTTTCCGATCAGGGAATCATTTGAGGTCTCGAGTGCAACACCATCGGCTGGGCAAAGAGTTGTAGTGTCAGCGTATTCAATACCGCACTTCGGGCATTTTTTCATCTGGAGTTGCGCCTCATGAGTTTTACTGGAGGAGTATCTCAGCCTAACACAGTGATTAATTCGCAGCAAAGAAGAAGAAATTCTCTGTGAATCTCTGTATCTCTGAGCCTCTGTGGTTTACCTAGCCTAAGCATTTAATAACCACGGAGGCACAAAGACACAGAGATACACAGAGAAGCACAAACTAAATGCGGGCGAGAGTCGAAAAACTCTCACCCGCATCTAAGAAACGACTGTAACGAAAACTAGCCTATGCTGGGTTTGACCACCGCGAAAATAACCAGCAGCGCAAACAGCACCAACGACTCGATCAGCGCCAAACCAAGAATCATCATGGTCTGAATACGACCGGCAGCCCCTGGATTTCTCGCAGCACCTTCGCATGCGGCAGCGCCGATACGCGACTGACCAATCGCACCACCAAACACCGCGATTGCGAAACCGATGCCGGCTGCGAGTGCGCGATACTTATTCACAGAACTCGCGTTGTCGGCAGCGCCAGCAGCTTCCTGTGCAAAGACGGTCATGCCACTGAACAGAACGCCAATCACAGCAAACATCAACATTCTAAACTTGCTCATACTGTCTCCTTTGTCCCGACAAACGTCGAGAGTCGATCATCGTCTTTGACAGTTCCAGGCAAAAGATCGGCGGTATTATTTCGCCTGAATCCGGTATCCACCGCCCCTCTTACAACGGCGCTCCTGCGAGTCAGACATCGGCTGCTCCAAACTTTCGGAGCCTATGAGTTGCCGAATTCTTATGTCCAGGGATCTATCGACGAAATTATTTAGCTTGCGAAGTAACGTGTGCGCACCATCAACCACGCATCGCTCACCGCGCGTTTGGATAAAGCCGTTAAGTAAGAACCGGGACTATAAACTCGTCGCCAGTCTCCTCGGTTGGCTCGTCACCATGATCGTGACTGTGATCATGTGGAGCGTGCGAGACTTCACTGAGATACAACTGCGACAACAGAATAAAGACGAACGTTTGCACTAGAGCTACGAACGCGCTCAAGGGCATCAACAAAATTGGGGCGAACCAGGTTACTGGTGGAGCGAGGCCGGACAGAGTTTCCAGTACCTTTTCGTCGGCAAACAAGTTTCCGAAGAGACGAATGCCAAGCGAGAAAGGCCGGATGAAGTTACTGATAAGCTCAATCGGAAAGATGAGTGGAGCGATCCACCAGATTGGGCCCGCGAAGTGCTTCAGATGATTGAAAATTCCGTTCTCACTAATACCGATGTAGTTGTAGTAGAGGAACGAACTCAGACCGAGCGCAAAGGTCACACTTACAGCTGAGGTCGGACTCATGAAGAGCGGGAACAGACCCATCAGGTTAGAAACCAAGATGAGCATGGGCCAATGATGTCTTCAATCATACTGCGAACAGCAAGCACACCAACTTCGAGTGTCTGCTGGCCGTGACCGGGTTCATCCGATGACAGTCGTCCCTTGAAGATCCAAATGATTACCACACTGAGTACGCAGGCGATAAAAAACATCACCGTGTACCACGGGATTGCGTTCTCAGATGTGTATGGACCAAAGGCGCCTTCAGCGGTACTCCCGAATTTGCCAAGGAACCAATCCCATTTTGGTTTGGTGTACTGCAGCTCAAACCTTAATGCAGCTTCACCAAAGTAATGGTTTACAAGCTGTACGATGATAGGTGAGTGATGCGCACCCTCTTCTGCTGCCTCGTGAGCAGCTTCTTCAGCCCAGAACATTAACTAATTTCCTCTCGCCGGATAATTGCGAAGTAGAACTCTCTTAAAGCTTCAACAAACAAAGCAAGAACAAAACTGCTCAATCCAACAATCATCGCCGACAGCGACGCGATGCCGAATTCAGAAGCTGCGAAGATTGCAGCCGCTACCACCAGATACCTCAGTAGAAACTGGAAAAGCTGAATCTGTTTAACTCCGCCGCCGATCGAAAGTTTGATTGCCGCAGCAGCTGAATTTCTCAACCATCGATGACTGAACAACGCCAATACACCACCGATCAATAGCCCCGTCGTGAACCTCCACGGACCGATGACAGCCGAAACAACTACGGCAATCGCATTCGCCGCAGCCATAGCGCGAAAAATGCGCCTGTCCAGCGCTCGATCTGGCTCGTTAGTGTATGTAGTGTCTGACATTTATGACGTGAACGAAGCCGGAGATTTTACCTGTGAATTTGCCGAATTGTCGAGTTGGGGTATGAATGTCCGATAAACTTCAATTTGTCGCTAACCACCAAACGAGTCGACTTTTAGCCGCAGATGAACGCAGAAGGACGCAGATCAAAAAATCAAATGAGCGCCAGCCACCTCTTGTTTATTTCTGATCTGCGTTTTTCTGCGTTCATCTGCGGCTGAAACTCAGTAAGTCTTCGAACTCAAACGAATGAACTGGTAAAGACCGGCTGCCGAACCAAGTACGATCCCGCCAATCAAACACCACGGCTGAGTTCCGAACCACTTATCAAGAAACCAGCCCAGGCCACAAAACGCCGCGACGGTCGCAAATAGACTTATGCCGGCCGCATAGGCGTAACCTGTCTTTCGATTAGTGTCCTCTTTGCTGTCAGGCATCTTGATCTCACCAACTCTCGCGGGTCAGAAAGTTCTTCGGGATTTCATAAAGCAAAGCGCGCCGCGAGTGACGCATCGAGTCGTGAATAAAACAGACGTGCGTGCACCAACATGCCTTTCCGCCATCGATTGCTTCCAACTCACTTTCACGACCCTGGGCTGACCATAGGGCGCCGAAGTCGTAATCAAAATCCGATAGCGTCGCAAACTTCTCGCGTAACTCACAAGCGCGTACGTCACCGTTGTAATCGATCACCGCGGTAGTCTCACCTGCGGTACAGGGAAAGGGCCAGGGCGTTGGTTGTTGGAAGTTTGCGTGCTGCGTTCGATAGTGCGTTGTGATGGCGCCCACGTAAGCCGCGTTCTTAACAAATCGCTTGCTGGCATCATCCTCCGCAAACATGCGATCGCCGTAACGTTTCGTCAGCTTTGAGACACGTGCATACATATCTGGTAAGACTTCGGGAGGCACTTCCTTGATCTGATCGCCAACTAACGTTTCACCACGAATGATGTTGAAATACTGTCCGTCCAGTCGGTAGTTGTCCCACATGAACTCCGACAACTTTTCTATCTCAGTATAGTTGGCCGCACAGACAACCGTGTTCACATTGAGACGAAAACGATCCGTGTATTTCTCTTTGAGCGGATAGAGTGCTTCGATACAGTCGAGTGCCTTTTCCCAGTTACCAGGGACGCCGCGAATCTGATCGTGAGTCTTTCCATAACCATCAAGAGCGATGTTCAAATAAAGATCAATTCCTCGATTGTGATCGAGCGCGCGATCCACGATATCGAACACGCGAGACTTTATGAGACCGTTGGTCGGAATAATGATCCTGTTTACGCCATTGTTGGTTACAAACATATCAATGACATCGGATATGTCGCGCCTGAGCGTTGGTTCACCACCCGACAACCAGAGGTCGGTGATCGACGGCATTGTCCGCGAGATCGTGGCCAGCTGATCAAAGGTCAGGTCGCCGGGTTGGTTTAGTTCTTCGTGATAAAAGCAGGTCTGGCAGAAAGCGTTGCAGCGTGAGGTGACAAACAGAATGACTGTGCCAAGACGCTTCTCACGTTTTGAGGATCTGAGTAACTGGACGAATTGTGCGGCTTTGTTGGTCACTTAAAAGTAGGTTTACGAGTCGCGAGAGATAATGACAGCTTCGGTAGGTGATTTCAATTCGTAGGTAATTCCGCGCCACCTGATCCGCCGCGAAAAGCCCGCCACGATTGAGTTGTAAAGATACAGGAGCGAACCAAATGGCCAGAGAAAGATATGAGCGAGGATATCTCTCGACAGTTCTTTACGATAAGACTCTAAAGGAATGCCGACCACTCGCAAACGGATATAACCCTTCACTGCGCCGAGCAGAAACACAATGCCTAACACAATTGCCAACACGGTAACCGGCAGTCCTAATAACAACCTTATCAGAAGCAATAGACTGCCGCCGAAGAAGACGATCGCAAACAATGCCGAGCCAAATAACAAACCCTGCCACAGGTGTGAGGCGTAC
>QHXL01000395.1:3797-4210 GCA_003222935.1 Acidobacteriota bacterium | reverse complement strand
CGGTGTTGATTGCTGCGTATCTCAACGAAGACCGGCTGAAGGAAGATCAGATGGCGAGCCTGAGATATCTGTCCCTGGTAATCATCTATGTTTCTTCTACGGCAGATATTTTTATCAACGGCGTCGAGAATTCTCCGTGGCTACCATTAGTCCTGGGGGCGTTATCACTCGCCGGAGTGCTTTCGGGAATTATGTTTCGTATTCGAGGACTACTTTTGTTGGGCTCGGTGTTTCTGTTGTTATCGATCACGACAATGATCTGGTACGCGTCGGCGAATCTCGGTTGGACGTGGCTGTGGTACGTTGCAGGCATTGCAACCGGGGCCACCATCATCTTCATGTTCGCTGTATTTGAAAAGAAGCGGAAGGAAGTCTTGCAAGTTGTTGAAGGACTTAAAGACTGGGAGATCTGA
>QHXL01000395.1:0-3779 GCA_003222935.1 Acidobacteriota bacterium | reverse complement strand
TCTTTAGTAATTAGTTCTCCTAGCTTTTAAAGAACCTTTTGCTTCGGCTTCGCCGCCGGATGTGAGGCGACGGCTCCGCCTCGCCGTGACAAGCTGCGTATGCTTTGGGCTCTGCCCTTGGTTCGGGCTCGGCCCCTCAATGCCTGCTGAGGAGCCCAGCTCATACCAGGGGCACAGCCCAAATCGAACGCCACACCTTACGGCGAGGCAGAGCCGTCGCCTCACATCCGGCGGCGAAGCCGAGGCAAAAAGTCCCTTTAAAAGTCAGGAGAACTAATTACATAGAGGGCACAGAGGTAACACAGAGATTCCAAATTGCGTCACTTGTTGACCGTACCGATCGGTTTGCATGAAACGACGGATCGGGTATCCTCCTCAGGCCCCGGGAACCATAAGTTTAATACCAGGAGATAAGAATGAAGAGATTTACCAGAAATGTTGGCCTGACTGTGGTCGCCTTACTTTCGATTGCCATTGCAGTATTCGGTTTTGACGAAAACTTTAGCGTCAAGGAATATCACGACTTTCACGAGGTGTTGCATCACTTGCAGCACGAAGCTTTGCCAAAGAACGACA
The DNA here is from genome assembly GCA_003222935.1 of Acidobacteriota bacterium. Classification (GTDB taxonomy): domain Bacteria; phylum Acidobacteriota; class Blastocatellia; order Pyrinomonadales; family Pyrinomonadaceae; genus PSRF01. Next base: position 3,203 of record QHXL01000395.1, on the reverse strand, counting down.
TGGCGACGATTCGAAGTCGTGCCAAAGAGTTGATTGGTCTTGGCAATAAGGTTGTAAAGCTGGGCGTTCCCAAGGGGACAAAAGCCGAGCATGTCGAAAAGTTCAAGACCGGATTAGCAGATTTCAAAAACAAGCTTGCCAGGTATGGAACTGACGCGAAGTCAGGCTCGGATGGCGATCTAAAAACCTCTTACGAAGCTGTCCACGATTCGTTTGAAGAACTCGCCGACATGCTTCCTGCTAAGCCGAAACACTGAAAGAACTTACATCCACAGATTACTCAGATTTCACAGATATCTTTTCGAAATGAGGTACAAACCCAGTTCTAAGGAAATCTGTGCATTCTGCGCAATCTGTGGATGAGTTTTCTACTTCGCGTCTAGTTTTCTTCCTGCGTTCAGGTTATCCCAATTCAGGATCGCGTTATAAATCAGGAAGTAACTCCCCTTCGTTTGGCCACGCCAGAACGGATTCGTCGAAAACAACAACACGTGACCGTTACCGGACGGCACATCTATGATCGCCGGACGCTGCGCAATCTCATCGCCGCCATCCAACAAGCCCGATACGAACAAATCCCGGCTATCCGCGTAACGAAGAATCACTCGTGGACGTTGCGAGGGGGGAATTAACCCGACCGCATTCCGACGTTGTTCATCGGTTACCGGCGGCGATTCCCATAGCTCAACTCTCGGTGCCGGATCTGGAATGTCTGCCGGCGGACGACCTTGAGGTACATCCGGATCGTCTGGAGTGCCACGGCCCGTTGCGCGACCTTGAGGCCGCGATCGTCCACCAACGCCATTATTGATCCCAAAGACAGGCCCGTTTGAGCAGTACATCGCTAACGAGTCGCCATAGCCATACGCGATAGGGCTCGTCGAATCGACTGTCTTGGTGCGCAGGATAACGCCGACTGCGCGCAGACGCTGCGAGCGATTCACCGAAACACCTGCTGTGAAACCGTAGTTCACTGCGAAATCCGAAGTGTCATCAACAGTGATAAAGAGCCCACCGTCTCGCACAAACTTTTGCAGGTTCTGCAATCCGGTCCATCCAAGACCGGGACGCATATCGTCGGTCTCGTCAGTCTTGCCGAGGTTAGGAGTTAACGTGGTTACCTTCCACGGTATCGGATTGCCGTACATCGGCATCCCATTAATGATTTGCTGTCCACCGCGTCCCACAGGAGCAAAGAGAATCACGTCGTACTTGCTCTTCAGGTTTGCATCTTTCGATACGTCCTGCGTGCTGATGTAGGCAAACGGCACCTGGTTCTGGTCCAGGCCGACTCTGTACCAACCTTCGTCCTGGGTTGTTAGCCAGGTGTGCATCACGGCTATGCGTGGAGCACGGACCGGGTGTGTTTTCACCGAGGGTGCATCGGCTACAGCGTAAACTTGAATGCCAAGTTCACTTGCCACTCGACGAACCTCGTCTGATCCTTTGCGGATTACGAATGAGCCGCGGCTAAATTTTCGACCAGCCGCTTCAAACGGTTCCTCGGCACTTTCCATCTCAACATCTTTCAAACGATATCGAAGGGTTACCAGGACATTGTCTGCGTTGTGATTTATCAGAAATACAGAACCACTGCTGTTAACTCCACCGGTAGACGTGACCTGGCCAGTAACCCGATCCATTGCTGCCGTCAGCACTTTTTGATCGACGACGCGGACGGTCTCGACGTTGGCAAGTTCACCCATGGTCCAGGAAGTGTCGTCGTAGATGTCCGTCTGTGGATCGTTGGGAGCCCAGTATTGATAATCGAGCAGAGCATCGGCGATGCGACTGTATGGTTGATCCATGCGGATGACGTAACTACCCGCCGGGAAGGTTCTATCTTCAGTACGCGGTGCCGGCGATGGTGAAGCGCCAGCAGCAGGTCGCGGAGCTCCAGAAGCCGCAGCTCCTGCTTTCCTCTTAACTTGAACCGTGAAGGGCGCAGTAGCTTTACTGATCTCCACGCCTTGAGTTTGAAGCGTACGTAACAGTTCCGCCTGGTTACCCGGACGAGGATCGTCGGCCGGTAAAACGTAAGCCGCAGGACCTTCATTTTTTGGCTTGTCGATCGATCGCTTGCTCTTCAGGTAGAAGTTCTTGAGAAAGAGTTTGCTGTTGCTACTGAAGTAGTGAAGCGACGTCAGCAGTGCTGTTTGCTGGTAGTTGTTATTGTTTCTTTGCGACCACTTTGCCTTAGGCAGTGGCGGATTCTGTTTGTACCAGGTGCGTTGGTATTCACTTGGACTCAGCGTGCGTTCGAGTGTATCGGCACCGCCATTACCAAATGTCTCGTACAAACGGCTGATTCCATTGTGTGTCGCTGCAATGAACATCAAATAGCCCGGCGACCACGTGTCGAAGTTTCCATGGGCGAAAACGCCGGGCATACCAAACTTCGTCATCTCCGAAACGTTGTTCCATCCGATCATCTGCCACTCATCGGTGAGAATCGGATCTACCCAGGCGTTGTATGGTCCATCGCCAATGGTGTTGTCGTAGAGATACGCCACCGACTCATGAAGATCATGAAGCACTTGCGGTTTCCACGAGAGGTACGTGTTGAGCACGTTTCGCGTTAGCTTCAACGACAAGCCGATAGCATCGCGATTGTTGTCGTGCGCGACGTAGTGGCCCCAGTAGACGAGCGATGGCCAATTCATGTTTGGATTAGCGAGGTGCCAGTTGTAGACATCAACCATTCGGTTTCGACCGTCCACCTCTACAACCGGGGTAATCAGGGTCACCATGCTGTCGCGGATATGTTTTACGTACGGGCTATCGTCCACGGCGAGTCGATAGGCCAGTTCCATTAGCGCTGTCGGGGAACCAGTTTCCGGAGAGTGAATGGTGCCGGTGATGTAATAGACAGGGAACGAGGCGGCAACGAGTCGATCGGCCTCAGCTTCGTCCATGTTGATAGTTCTAGGATCGGCAAGTTTTGTAAGTCGAGCGCGATTTTCGTCGAGCTTAGCCATCAACGCTTCCGAAGCGACGGCAACAGCGATCATCTCGCGACCTTCTTCGGTCGTTCCGATCGTGAAGACCTTTACGCGGGGGGTCGCACTCTCGAGCATGCGCATGTACTTGTAAACTTCTTCGGCGTAAGGCAGCTTGCCGGGAGCGCCTGAGACGTCGCCAAGCACTGCTTTAGGCGTGGGCACCTTTGAGGACGCCGGCAAATAGTCAGTCAGCGGTGAATT
>QHXL01000394.1:8942-9354 GCA_003222935.1 Acidobacteriota bacterium | reverse complement strand
GCGCGACAGTCCAGTAATTATCTCTTCTGACAATCCGTCAGCGAGAGTTGCAACGTCCGGGTTTGAGCCGGTGAACTTGAATGGAAGTACCGCAACCCAGAACCCCTCATCACTTCGGGCTTCGCTCGAAACAAAAGGTGTAGACAAGAACGCCGACACTGGTTGTTCCGCATTACCAATTTCCAGCCCCGCTTTCCGCAGACCGTCCATCAATCGTTCGACTAGATCGGGTTCGATCCACTTCCCGTGTAGCTCTCGCGCGACGACGGCGTAGTCAGGTTTCAGCACGAGCATATCGCGGACCGATTTGTGCGCTGCCTCCATGTGGCCCAATTGCGCATAGCACATCGCCAGCACCGCGTGTGTATAAAAGTTGTCTGGTGCATTTAGCTTGAGGGCTATGTCGAGCGCG